>JBAXFW010000010.1:0-15149 GCA_037139635.1 bacterium
GGATTATTTTTACTTGCAAGGTTTGTTGGTAGGGATAATTCAATTAGTGTTAAATTTAAATAATTATAATCATGGAAAAAATCAGCGGAATAAATTTTTTCCCATTCGTTGTTTTGTGGAGAATCTTAAAGGAAAAATTTTCTGATCATTTAATTGAATTAAACGATAACAACGGTGTAAGGTATATTTTAATTCGCAGTATGAGCGAATCTAAATATCCCAAGAATGGAGAATTGGTTCTTGAAATACATGATCCATTTGCGTGGGACAATATGCCTGAAGGAGGGTATGATAATGTTGACTTAAATGAAAAAACAATAAAAGTAGTGCTAAGCGTTTGGAATCCTTACTGCTTTGTTGAATTTTTTATAGAGCAAAGTCTTCTTGATGAAGATGTTTTTATTCTTCGGTTGAAATTGATAGTTGGTAAAATAGCCCCTATTTTGGCAAATAAAGATTGTTTGGAGTGGCTCAGGGACCAGTTTTTAACCTTAGGAATAGAATAGTCGTTTAGATTTTTAAAACATAACCGCTTGCGATTTGGTACTTCCAAAATCGCAAGCGGTTTTTTTATTTGTATAATATGCACATTTGAAAATTGCCCAAAGTTCGGAACAAGTTTGACAAATCTATAAAGAATGCTACCATATGAAAATTGATAGTTCTTTGAAATAGGGACTTAATTGGCATTAGTTGGATTATTTTTACTTGCAAGGTTTGTTGGTAGGGATAATTCAATTAGTGTTAAATAATTAAATCTAAAGCCATGGAAAAGTTAGAAATTAAATTGGGGAGAGACCAAATAACAGGTTTCTCTTATTCCTTCTCAAAGTCTTTATTGAACAGACTTGAAAAGTCATTCACGGATGGCACATTATATTCTAAGAATGAATGGGGTGCTCCAATAGAGCTATCTACGCTTACAATGAATTTGTGTCACTATCTAGCAGAACAAATTCCGTATGTAGGTTGGAACGGAATGGATATAAACTTAGTTTCAAATTTTGCTGAAAGTAATTTTAGCAGAGAAGAATGGGAACGTTGCGGTCCTTCATTACTCAAAACTTACAACAAAAAAGTTAGAAAAATTATAGATGAAGGATTTTCTTTTATAAAGACTTTTGAAGAGGTTTTTGAAAAATGAACTCAGATTAATGTAAAATATAACAAAAAGAATTGTATTCTACCGTCCTTAACAAAAAACCGTTAAGGGCGGTTTTTTTATTTGTTTCAAATTTCCATTCGAACATCACTTCGACAGGCTCAGTGTAAACTCTCCCAAGTTTGGAGCCATTCGACAAGCTCATGATAAACAAAATTTTAAACCATATTTTATAATGGTTATTTTACCTACTTTTGTAGAAGTTCGAACCTATGGTCATTATTTTTATGATCTGATATCATATTAGTATGAATAAAGAACAAGTTACATTAAATCAAAATGTTCAAGAAGAAATTATAACTAATGAATTAGCTCAAGAGGCTGTTCCAAAACAAGTTGTAAGTGAAGAAGAAAAACAGGCTAAAGCTAATGAAAAAGCTCTAAAGAAATTAGAGAATGATAAACAAGTTGAAGAACAAAGAGAAAAAATAATGATTCAATTTGATGGGCAAGAGTCAAAAGAAGAATATCCAGAAGGGCACATTTTAAATTCAAAGACTTTAGGCAAAGTTGCTCAATTAGAGGCGATTGACCCAAATACTGGAGAATTTAATCAGGAGCGTTATGATGATTATATAAATATGCAACCATCACTTGAACGTCGTTCAGTTGGTGAAAATCAAAAAGTAATCAAAGAAGCAATGGAAGGAGGAAAAGCTTTTGATAGATCTTTACGAGATGCCGAAATTATTTATGGTGAAGGTGGCATGAATCGCTATGGTATAGATATTCGAAGCGGAATCGTTAAGTTATTACGAGGTTCATCTAATACTTCAGGAAATCCTGATTACAAAACAAAGCTTGTTCAAAAAGCAAAAGAATTGGGCATAATGGTTGATGGGCAATAATAATCCTTAGCTAACTAGCTTATGTTACAATTTGTTTATGAATGAAGAATTAAATTTAATAAATAATATTGAAAATAAAAAGATAGAAAATCTTGAACAATTACCTTGTGCTGATGAATCTAAGGTTGAACTATTACTTGCTTCTCAAGGATTAAAGAAAGCCACAGATTTTACTTTTTTTGAATTTGAAAAAGTTACAGAGGAAGTACTAAAAAAGACAGAAGAAGTATTTAAAGAATTTGGTTTATTTTATATTAAAAATACAAGAGAATTAACTGAAATTCAAAGATGGAAAGAGTACATAATAGGTAAAAACAAAGAAGAAGTACTTTTGTTCCAAAAACTTTGGAATCAGGATGATGATTTTGGAGAAGAAGCAAAAAAGAAAGGCGAATTGCTTGGTTTTCCAAAAACTGCAATTGATGCATATATAAAGAAGGAAACTATTTCTAGATTTGATTTTCCAGAGGAAATAAAAAATAAAGATTTTTTAGCTTTTGGTAATATTGCATTTTCTAAAGACAATTATAAGGAGGAGTTAAAGACGATAGAAGTATGGGCTGAAGCTATAAAAAGAATGGATAAAGACTTATATCTTCGTATGGTTGAAGAGTATAAAAAAGATATTGAGTTTTATAAAAATGATAAAGTTTAAAATATTTTCTTGTAGTGTGTCATTAAGAAAAAGGTATGCTTGTGGTTGCCTATTGACAAATTAGTTATTATATAATATAAACTATATTAGTTCTTTGGTATATTTTTTGATTGGTCTTCAAAGAAGATTTATGTCTTTTTTGGCAACCAATTAAAAACACCATATATGAATATAGTAGAAATGAAGGGTTTCGAGGCTATTAATAGCTTCACCCTAAAGAAAAAAATTGAATTGGCTAGCGTGAGTGGAGCCAAGATTCTAATTGAAAATATCCCGGTTCTAGTTTCTTTCGGGGCAAAATTTGATGAAATTTTTTTCGAAAGAAAAACAGATTCATTTTGTTTTAATCCGAAGGGTATTACTTCTCCGGGAGAAGTAATTTTTATATCAAAAGAGGAGTTAGAGCATTTTCTTGAAAGAGAAATGATAAAACTCTTTTAACGTTCTTTAATACAAACCTTGCTTTCGCAAGGTTTTTTATTTTTTAGTAGAAGCTTGGGTGAGGTGGTATAATTTAAATATGAAAATAGAATGGAATAAAGTAACTTGGTACTCGAAGATTTTTGCAGTAATTTTATTTGTTTTGGTTTTTTGTCTTGGTTTTTATTTTGGCAAAATACAAGAAAAAATAAATTCGAATAATGTTGTGATAAAAGAAATTGTTGTTCCAAAAAATATTATCGAAAATGGACGACAGTGTTTTACCTATACACATGAAGCAACAAAAATTGAGCCTTATTTGGTAAATGAATTTATTGATATCGTAGTGGGTGATGGTGTAATTAAGGGAACAAAAAATGGAAATCAAAAAGGACCAGATCTGACAAATGGTTATACTGGGACATTGAATGGAGAAGTATTGGGTAATACGATTAATGCAGTATTCTCATATGTCACTGAGGGCTCTCTTGGCAAAGAAAAAGAAATTTATAAAATCAAAGAAGACAAAACTGGAATTGAAAAATTACGCTATCAATTGTTAGAAAAAAATGGAATGCTTGTACCTGACATGACGAAAGATTTTAAAATTCAATTATATGCTCGGGTTGGCTGTACGGCTTCAAATTAAAAAATAATTTATATCTATAGGTATAATTTTTTTATTGTGTAATAATCAAATCATATGAATGATATATATCAAGACTCTGTGGCGTTACATCGAAAAAATGGTGGTAAACTGGCTACTATAAGTAAGGTGAAAGTTGAAAATAAAGAAGATTTAAGTTTGGCTTACACCCCAGGTGTCGCTGAGGTCTGTCGTGCAATTGCTAAAGATAAGAGTGAAGCATATCCATTGACTCTAAAAGGCAATACAATAGCTGTCATCTCTGATGGTAGTGCTATTTTGGGTTTGGGAAATTTAGGAGCTTCTGCTGCTATTCCGGTGATGGAAGGTAAATGTATCTTATTTAAAGAATTTGCCGGCATAGATGCTTTTCCGATTTGCTTAGATACTCAGGACGCAGAAGAGATAATTAAAACAGTAAAATTTTTAGCTCCAGTTTTTGGTGGAATAAATTTAGAAGATATTTCTGCTCCTCGTTGTTTTGAAATTGAAGAAAGATTAAAAAATGAATTAGACATTCCTGTTATGCATGATGATCAACATGGAACAGCGACAGTTGTTTTGGCTGGATTAATTAATTCTTTGAAAGTTCGAGGTTCAAAAAAAGAAGAAGTTAAAATTGTAATAAGTGGCGCCGGAGCAGCGGGAACAGCAATAGCTAAAATGTTAATCAAGTACGGATTTCTCAATATTATTATTTGTGATAGTGTCGGAATTATTTATGAAGAGAGAACAGATTTAAATTCAGAAAAGATAGAACTGGCTAAATCAACAAATCGTTTGTTAATTAAAGGCAACTTAAGAGATGCAATTTTGGGTGCTGATATTTTTGTTGGAGTTAGTAAGCCAGGAATTTTAACTGCAGAAATGGTAAAAACAATGGCCGAAAAGCCAATAATTTTTGCTCTAGCAAATCCGGTTGCTGAAATTATGCCAGAGGTTGCAAGAGAAGCTGGTGCCTTTATTATTGCTACAGGACGAAGTGATTATCCGAACCAAGTAAATAATGTCTTAGCTTTTCCTGGAATTTTCCGAGGAGCACTAGACAATAGAGTTAAAAAAATTACAGATGAAATGTTAATCAAAGCTGCGGAAGTCTTAGCTTCTTTTGTTGAGAATCCAGAAGTTGATATCGTTTTACCAAATCCTTTTGAAAAGGGAATAGCTCAAGCTATCGCGAAAGTAATATTGTAGGATAATTTTCTTATATTTTTTCACCTTTTAAGGTTTTAATTTCTTCTTTTAATTCTGCCATTTTTATTTCCCGATTGACCATTAATTTATTGAATTGTTCCAACTCTTGAACTTTTTCTTCATATGATTGGCTAATAATTTTTTTATCATTGATATCGATAATTGATCCAACCATCCTGATCGGTTTGTCGGAAGAGTCAAATTTTGTTACACCACTACTCAAATACCATTTGTACTGCCCATTCTTTGTTTTAAGTCTATATTCAATTGAATAAGTTTTTTTATTATTTAAACATTCATCAATTAAATCAAATGTTTTTTCAGCGTCATCGGGATGAAGCATTGATTTAAAAGCTTCAATTGTATCTTTGAGTTCTCCTTTTTCAAAGCCAAGTAGGGAACAAAATTTAGAAGAATACATAATACGATTTTTTGTTATATCCCAATCCCAAATACCAGCATTGGCACCCTCAAGGGCGAGATAATATCTCTCTTCGGAATTTTTTAATTCATTTTCTAATTTTTTTTGATGCTTAAACATTTCTTCCATTGTCTCAATTTTTGACTCTAGGTCTGAATGAAAATTTAAAATTTCCCAAAAGTTTTTTGGTTTTAATCTTGCATTTTCATTGTATTTTTCAGATTTTAAATAAAGGTCAACAATGGGCGTTGCAATTAATGCCAAGATAATACGTACAGATAAATCTCCCCACAATACAGACCAATATATTATTTTTCCTCCAAAAACCCCAGTTACGAAAATTATGGCATCTATTAAAAATGTTCCGAAGATAACAAGAAATATTTGAAGCAAAAGAGGAATTTTTTTTATTTTTCCTAATAGCTCCCAAACAACAGCAATAAAAAAAATATCAATGATAATGGCAAAAATAGACCAAAAATATGTCACTAGATGCTCATAGTTTATTGGAAACCAATTTATTGTATTCACCTCTATCTTTAATATAAATACGATTCCAATATATAAAAATGAAGTAAATAATATTACGAGAAGTGCAAAACGAGTCGCTCTTGGTCCTTCAAAAAGATATATAAATAATACACCTAACATTAAGGAAGTAAAAAAAGAAAAAGAGCCAATTAAGAAATACCAATTATTGACTGTGATTGCAAAACCCAAATCACTTAAATTGTGTGTAAAAATAGTAAGAATTGCAAGCAGTGCGTATAGTGGAATAATAGTAAAACGTTCTTTTTGTCGGTGAAAAAAAATAACAAGAAACCAAAGAATAATAGTTTGGATACAAAGAAAAATTATAGGATAATTCATCTATAAATTATAACATAAAAAATTGTTTATTTGACAATTATCTAAATAAAAGATAATCTTTAGAAGAACGTCTAAAAATTTCTTTTATGAAAGATGAAAAAATAGTTTCGGTTTTAATTATAGACCGACCAATAAAAAAGAAAGAGCATGTCTTGCTCGATATTATTAATGTATATCGTGAAAATTTTTATTTTATAATTTTTCCACCGAGCTTTAGTAGTAAACTAATTCAGGTTTCAATCTTTAATGAGGACATTGCCTTGGTTCTTAAAAAAGATACTCTTTTTGATATTCAATATGAAGAAGAAGATGAATACCATTATTGTGATCTTTATCACATGGAGGAAAGTCACTTTTTCAATACTTTGGGAAAAATATTTAATTTTGAGAAATTTAATCTCACAGAGGTTGAAAATTCAAGATAAAAGCATTTATTAACCTGTCTAATTATGGCAGGTTTTTTTATTGATTTTTTATTTATTTGTGTTATTCTACAAATAATATAGTTCTTTGAAATTTACATTTAGTCGAGGCTGGTATTTTGGGGGTTAATTTAGCCCACAGGATACCGACCTCGTACTTATCGTGCGTTGAATTTCGGTAAAAAAAATATCAAAAAAAAATTATGAAAGACGTTCTAGATTATTTTGAAGGTGCAGACCTTCGACTCGTGGCTGCAGCCATTGTTGCCTTTTTTCTTTTTGTAATAATATTTTTCCGTATGGTCCGGAAGGTAATATTAAATGCAAAAGAAATTAAAGGGCAAAAAAATGCACTGGATACTCCTCTCGGCTATGAGGGGAAGTTGCTAAAGATTCTAAAGGTCGACCAGAAGGCCGATCGGATTCTATTGGGCATTAATCCTACCAGCGAAAAACCATTCGGTGATGAAGAAAAGTGGTTTTTGCTAAAGCATGTTCCTAAGAATATGAGGATAGAAAGTTTTGTTCTTATATTCAAAGAGGGATCGTATACAACAAGTCCTATAATCCCATAGGGAAAAAATAAACCAAAGCCGGCTATGCTAAGCCGGTTTTTTATTTTGTATAATATTTTTTAATTATATATAATGTATTTATGGAAAAATATAAAACAATTCCCTTAGAGGAATTAAGAAAAATTAAAAAACCAGTTAATGCAAATATTAAACATAAAGAGAATTTAAAACCACTCGACAAAATTGCAGTTTTTATTACCAGCATTGTTGGTACTATGTGGTGCGCTATTGTCTTTACTTTGCTTGCTCTTGTATCATTGCCAGATGCCCTCCGAGGAGGGAAGGCGACGATCATTTCTTGGATTGCTCAAACTTTCTTACAATTAGTTTTATTATCAGTTATTATGGTAGGCCAAAATCTTCAGAATAAACATTCAGAAACAAGGGCTGAGGCTGACTTTGATGTGAACGTAAAAGCAGAGTTAGAAATTGAAACAATTTTGCAACATTTAGAAAATCAAAACGAAGAAATTTCAAAAATTCTAGCTAAAGTAGAAAAGGAATAATAGGGTTGACTTTTTATTTTAAATATGTTAAGATGTAAAAGGATAAAGAACCTTGTAATATATATTTGTTGACTGCTTTAAGGATCTCGCGGGGTCTTTAAATGAGTCAACAAACATTTATATATTAAATACAAATTTTATGAAAAAGATTAAAAAAGACTTTTTCGTGTGCACAATTTGCAACCACTACTATTATAAAAGAAGTGGGCGCAAACTTTCTGCTGCGCAAATCGAAAAAGCAGAAAAATCACTCGGGCAGGGATTTTGTTCCCATTTTGCATGTACAAAGTGCCACAATAAGGTACACATGCCCGACCGGAAAACAAGGAAATTGCTTATCGGGCTTTACGGCCCCTTGGTGCAAAGAAATTGTTGATATTAAAATAATTTAGAGCCCGGGAACATTGTTCTCGGGTTTTTATTTTGACATTTTTGTAAAAATGTGCTAGTGTGGTAAAAAGTTTTAAAGTACTTTGAAAAAAGTTTTTGTTTTTTGTTAGTTATTCTAAGCGCCTTATTTTAAGGCTTTTGGAATAATTAACTAAAAACTAACAAATATAAAAAAAATGAAAAAGGAACAAATTTTGGCATTACGCCAGGAAAATACAGTTTTAAGCCAAGAAAATGAAAGGCTAAGAAAAATAATTATTGAAGAAGAAGAAAATTTTTCTTTAGTTATCGCTGATTATAAAAAAGCAATTGAAGAGAAAAATAAATTCTTCTCGTTGATTGCCCATGATTTGCGTGGCCCGGTTGGAGGAGTTCGTAGTCTTGTGGAAATATTGATGGAGAACATTAATGTTATGCCAATGAAGGAAATTGAAGATGTCCTTGGGGCTATGTATCGATCGAGCGTTAATACGTTTGATCTTGTGATGAATCTATTAGATTGGGGAAGAACCCAGGGTGGACTTATGGTTTTGGAAAAGTATTCTTTTGTACTTTTCCCGAAAGTATTAAAAGCTTTGGAGTCAATCACGGAGCTGGCAAATAAAAAGAATATCAAAATAATTATTGATATTCCAAAATCTGAAATAGTTTTGGCGGATAAAAATATATTCTCCTCAATTGTTCGAAACCTGGTTTCTAATGCTGTTAAATTTACTTCCACTGGAGGGCAGGTTTTAGTTTCTGCGAAATCACTGCCAGGTTTCTTTGTTGAAATTTCAATCCAAGATAATGGGATTGGGATGAATGGGGAAATCATTAGCAATCTTTTTACGATAAATAAAAGTACCAGCCGTTCAGGCACGGAAGGTGAGCCGAGTACGGGACTTGGGCTTATGCTTTGTAAAGATTTTGTTGAAAAAAATGGTGGCAAAATCTGGGTGGAAAGTGAAGAGGGAGTAGGTAGTACCTTTTTCTTTACTTTACCAAAAGGATAATATAAGCCGACGCAAATATAATTTTGCGCCGGCTATTTTTTTACTTTAAATAAATAGGGTTGACAAAAATATCAAATAGTTATATACTCTTTAGGTAAGTTGTATTCTCATTGGTTTTCTTGTGGTGAATTTATTGAACCCACTCGTACATAACGTATTATCCAGGCGTGATAGTCTTATTTGAAACTAAAGGGATTGTCCGGTCCGTCTTACTTTTAATATATAGACTCGGAGAAATATGTATGTTTAATAAAAATAGTAGCCAGGGCTCCCGTCCCCAAAGTGGAGGGTCGAGTTTTGGCAGAAAGCCTTCTGCTCACTCGAGTGGAGGCAATAAGTCTTTTGCTGGCAGAAAATCTTCTTCTTTTGGAGGAGGCGCTAGGGGGCCTTTTAATAGTTCGTCTAGTTCCGCTCGTCCACGGTTTGGTAATTCATCTCGCTCAAAACCGAAAGGTCATTTTGGTGGTGGGGTTAAAATTGCGCATTCACAATATATCCGCAAAGCAGATCCAATGGTTGAGTCAAAACCTTATATACCAAAAAATAAGTTTGAAGATTTTAAAATAAATAGTGTTTTAAAAAATAATATTATAAAAAAAGGTTATGTAAATCCAACTCCGATTCAAGACGTAGCAATTCCATTTCTATTGGACGGGCGCGACGTCGTCGGTATTGCAAATACTGGTACTGGTAAAACTGCCGCTTTTCTTATTCCATTGCTTGATAAAATTATTAACAATATACAAGAAAAAGTTTTGATAATTGTACCAACTCGAGAGTTGGCATTGCAGATTAATCAAGAGTTTTGGGATTTTCGTGGAGGTTTAAATTTATATTCTGTTTGCTGTGTCGGAGGTATGGGAATTTATAATCAAATTTCTGGTCTTCGTAGAGCGCACAATGTGGTAATTGGGACTCCAGGACGCTTGAAAGATTTAGTTGATCGAAAGGCAATTAACCTTGCTCAATTTAAGACAATTGTACTTGATGAAGCGGATCGAATGCTTGATATGGGCTTCGTCGAAGATATGCGTTTTGTAATGTCTAAGATGGCACCTAATCGTCAAACATTACTTTTCTCAGCTACCATCACTAGTGAAATCGATCGATTAATTAAAGAATTTTTAACTGATCCTGAAAAAATTTCAGTTAAGACTGGAGACACGGCTCGTAACGTAGATCAAAATATTGTTCGTGTTCCAAGAGGAGCCGACAAAGTTGATCACTTGCATGAACTTTTAAATCAAAAAGAATTTTCAAAAGTTTTAATTTTCGGACGTACGAAACACGGTGTTGAAAAATTATCGAAAGATTTAATTAAAAGGGGATTCAAAGCTGAATCAATTCATGGAGACAAAAATCAATCTGGCCGTCAAAGGGCGTTGAAAAATTTCCGAGACAATCAAAGTCAGATTTTAGTTGCGACCGACGTCGCAGCAAGAGGCTTAGATATTCCAAATGTAACGCATGTCATCAATTTTGATGTACCGGCTACTTATGAAGATTATGTACACCGTATCGGACGAACTGGACGAGCAAACCAGACAGGAATTGCTCTTACTTTCGTAAGTTAAATATTAAAGAAAACACTCAAAATAACTTTGAGTGTTTTTTTAATTTTAACCTTATTCTGTAACAATTTTTTACCTACTACGTCTTATATAATAGAGTAGCTTTGCCTATTGACTTTTAAGACCCAATATGCTATACTATACAAGTTAAGTTGTTCTTTCAAAATACATGGTTTTTGAATTTTAGTTGGTTTTCTGAGCATTTGTCCATTTGTATTAATCAGGATGAAGGTTAAGATAACCAACTAAAAAAACAAAAACTATGAAAAAAATAAAAATGTTGTTGCTGATCCTCCTGGGTTTAGCAATAGAGTGCAAAGCTCAAACTCTTGAGCCATGTGCTCCCTCGTATGTGTTAAATAGGGATATCGCGAGCATCAAACAAGTGTTTCATATGGACGGGTCATTTTATAACCGTTTCCGTATGGAGACCTCCAGCCTGATTTTTAAATTATCGGGAAAATCTATACCCGCAACAAAAGAAGGTATGGATGAAATTTTGGCAAATAGCATCTTGATTGATGCTGAAACATTTGTCAATCCTACTGATTACGAAAATGCAGGAAGAAGTGGGGAGTATGTTGTTTACAAAAATTTATTAGGGAGACCTAGTAAGTATTGGTTGGCATATAGAATGCCAAACGGTGATCTTGAGCCTTTTATGAAGGCTGACTGCATGAACTTGGAGAGAAAGAAATCTTCTCTTAAACAGTCAGTGCCATATCATGCTCCTGCTCCTACACCTACCGTTGATAAAAATTGTTGCAATGGTCGTCATGATACGATTGTGGTAATAATTAAGGGTGAGGTAGACCTTGATAAAAATCAAGGAATTCAGCACCCTGTGTATGACCTTATGAATCCAGGCGCGTATTCTTCTGGTATGAGTGGTACCGTATGGGAAACTCCCCATTACGGTAGAATAAACAGAAGGGTTTGCGGTGAAAGACCCGCATTCAACCAGGTACAGAATGTTAAATACAATTCTGTAAATCCAGGAACTGGTAACCCTGGTGCATCTCCAACGCATGGAGATGGTCCAGGTGCTTCTCCAACTCACGGAAATGGTAACCCTGGTGCATCTCCAACACATGGAGGTGGTCCTGGCGGATCAAGTACCAATGGGTCAGGTGGACCCGGCGGTTCAAATACGCATCGCGGAAAATAAACATCGGCAAACGAGCGAGTCTGTATATATTATACAACACTCGTTTGCCACTTTTTTAAGTCTTGAACATGTCGAAATGTTAAAGGTTTAAAATTGTGAAATAATTATAAAAGTGATATTAATAATAATATGAAAAATTATATGAAAAAAATAATAATTGGTTTTCTAAGCTTTGCTTTCCTTTTGGTAGGACAAAATGCTTTTGCGTCGGTTACTTGGAATACTGCTGGAAATGATTGTCAGACGATTGCTATTGCTAATCATACTACTGGTGCAGGCTGGGGTAGTCCTTGTTGGACTGGTACATCGTATGCAAGCCCAGGGGATACAATAAATGTGAGAATTTATTATCACAATACTGGTACTAGTACCGCTGAAAATACACATATTATTTTAAATTCTCAGAATGGTTCTTCTACTTCACATTCTTTTTCAGGACAAATAACTTCAAACCAAGGAGGTTTATCTTTTGGCCCAACAGCGATAAATATATCTACTGCCCAAAATTTAACTTTCGGTTCAGTCATTTGGTATACCGGAAATACAAATATGATCGTAACGCCATTGCTAAATGGACAAAATGGACAAGAAATTTTAACTTCTTCAGGATTAAATATTGGTGATATTACTGCTGGATGGCCATCACAAGGTTCAGTGGTAGTTAGTTTTGTCGTTGGTAATACTGTTCAACAAACCTGCGCCATTACTTCAAATCTTTCTGCTAACCCAACTTCAATACAATCAGGTGGCTCTTCCACCTTAAGTTGGAATACAACTAATTGTGCTTCGGTAAATGTATCAGGTCCAAATTTCAATAGTTCAAGTGCAAGTGGTCCACAAACAGTAACTCCACCAACTTCAGCTGGAACTTATACTTATACTTTAACTGCTACAAGTTCAAATGGATCTTATGTTCCAACACAAACTGCAACCATTACTGTAAATCAAAATGTTCAAACTTGCGCTATTACTTCAAATCTTTCTGCTAACCCAACTTCAATACAATCAGGTGGCTCTTCCACCTTAAGTTGGAATACAACTAATTGTGCTTCGGTAAATGTATCAGGTCCAAATTTCAATAGTTCAAGTGCAAGTGGTCCACAAACAGTAACTCCACCAACTTCAGCTGGAACTTATACTTATACTTTAACTGCTACAAGTTCAAATGGATCTTATGTTCCAACACAAACTGCAACCATTACTGTAAATCAAAATGTTCAAACTTGTGTCATATCAAATTTTACTGCTAATGGAACTTCTAATACGACAATTAATACTGGGGGAGTTGTAAATTTAGTTTGGAATACAAGCAACTGTGCGTCAGTAAGTGTTTTAGGACCGAACTTTAGTAATAATAGTTTAAATTATAATAATTCAATTTATCCAACTGTTTCCGGAGCTTATGTCTTAACTGCTACAAGTTTAAATGGAACATATATTCCACCACAGAGTGTCTATGTAACAATAAATGCAAATGTTCAAACTTGTGTCATATCAAATTTTACTGCCAACGGTTCAAGCACTACCAACATTCAGTCTGGTGGTTTAGTGACTCTTCTTTGGAATACAAATAACTGTACTTCAGTAAGTGTCACAGGATCAAATTTTAGTAGTTATGCTACTAGTGGAAATCAGCCTGTTTATCCAACAATCTCTGGAACATACATTTTGACAGCCACTGGAGCAAATGGTTATTCTCCTGTAACTCAAAGTGTTTATGTAAATGTAAACAGTAATCAATATAATAATTGTTATATTACGAACTTCACAGCCAATGGTTCAAGTACTGCCAATATTCAATCTGGCGGTTTAGTAAATCTTGTTTGGAATACAACTGGAAATTGTAGCGTTAGTGTTACTGGTCCAAATTTTAGTAGTTATAGTACTAGTGGAAATCAGCCAGTTTATCCAACATATTCTGGAACATATACTTTAGTTGTTTCGGGATCTGGTTCTGGAACACAAACACAAAGTGTTTATGTCAATGTAAATAATGTTCAATATAATAATTGTGCTATCTCATATTTCACAGCAAGTCCAACTACGGTAAATTATGGAAGTCCTTCTACTCTTTCTTGGAGTACAAATAATTGTTCTTCAATTAGTGTTACAAATTTGGGAAGTGTAAATAGTTATGGAAGTCAAATAGTTTATCCAACATATACAACGACTTATGTGTTAACTGCTTATGGCACTAATGGAGGACAACAGAGTCAATCGGTAACTGTTAGTGTTAACAACTATGTGCAACCTGTAAATCCAGTTTATAATACTTGTGCAGTAACTGGAGTTGCTACAAACATTACTCGTAATAGTGTTACTTTGAATGGAATACTTACTAACTCAAATTCATATAGTGCAAATACATATTTTGAATATGGTACTGATGTTACATTAGGATCACAAACTAATTCAAGATCAGCTAATGGTAACAATTCTTTTAGTGAGACGGTCACAGGTCTCTCTGCTGATACTATTTATTTTTATCGCTTAGTTTCAAATTGTGGTAATGGTGGAATTTCTCGTGGCTCAATTGAAATTTTTCAAACTACTGGAGCACAAACAAATACCACTACCATAATTCGACAAGGGACTACCGTAATTGGATCAGAATCTCCCATCATGTTAAAAATTGAGAATCGCTATCAGTCATTTCGAGTAGGTGATAGTGTTGATTACACTATTACTTATAAAAATATTAGTAGTCGAACATTAACGCATCCAATTTTGCAGGTAATTTTACCGAAAGGAGTTACTTATTTGAATTCTTCAAGAGGTACATACTCAAGCGATACTTATACCCTGACTGTCTCTTTGGAAGATTTAGTTCCAAAGGTAGAAGGAACTGTATATGTACAAGGCAAAGTAGATTCTATTAATAGTGGTAACGCTCAAATCGTAACTACGGCTTTACTTGTCTACACTAGCAGAAATGGAGCACAAGAAAATGCTATAGCTTATGTCCTAAATAATCCAATTACTACTACTGGTATTTTCTTAGGAGCGGCTGCATTATTTGGAAGTATGTTTGGAATGGGAATAATTGGATGGATGATATTGTTAATTTTGATTTTACTTGCAATATTACTTTTCCGAAAAATTTATCGTAAAGAACAAATATAAAAATAATTAAAAATTATACAAAAAAAGCACAGGATAATCCTGTGCTTTTTTTGTATTTAATTTTTTGGTTCTAAGTGTACGACAACTCTAACTACATTATTTATTTTTTGCTTGATTAGATATTCTAAATCACCAGCTTCATCGTGGGCACTTTCTAATAACATATTACCATCAATATAAGCA
>JBAXFW010000011.1:0-14938 GCA_037139635.1 bacterium
ATTTACAAAATTTAACACCTAGCCATGATTATTATTTAATGGTTATCATTTCAGAAAAAGAAGGACTTTTCTCTAAACTAATCACAACGATACCTAATCCTTTCATTATTCCAGCGAATATATACATGAAGATCTCTGGTTTTTTAAGTGGTAATGATCTTTCAATACCATACAAAATATCCAAGACCTTCACTACAAACTCAAGCACAACTACCAACGATGGTGTTGTAGGAGATACCGTAGAACATACACCTCCTTATAATTTAAACTGCTCCCTTATTAAGAGAATGGATGGGATTATTGGATGTGTTGCTGGTTTATTAAATTTCTTTTGGCAAGTATCTTCATCTATAGCTGAACTTGGAGGTAAGTTTCTTGATTTTCTTATTTATTATTCCACAAACAGTAGTTCTTATGTAAGTGAGTTTGTCAAAGAAGGTTGGGCGGCGGTGCGAGATGTTGCAAATATATTTTTTATAATCGCTCTTCTTTATATTGCAATTAAAACAATACTTGGCTTAAATGTATCAGATAACAAAAAACTAATTGGTACAATTGTTCTCATCGCATTAATAATTAATTTCAGTTTGTTTACAACGCAAGTTATTATTGATGCTTCAAATATTTTAGCTAAAATTTTTTATAATAGTATGACGCCCAAAAATGAAAATGGTAATCTTCTCGAGGCAAAAGCTGGTGGTGAAAAATCAATTTCTGTAGGACTTATTGATAAGTTTAATCCACAAAAAATAGTATCCTCAAAGGATTATAAAAATGATGGTGGTCCTGCTAGGTTTGTTTTTATAACTATTTTATTAATTATAATTACCCTTTACACTGCATATATATTTTTTGCAGTAGGTTTACTTTTTGTTAGCAGAGTTGTTATGCTTTGGTTTTCAATGATATTTTCACCCATTGCTTTTGCTTCTTACACACTACCTTTTGATATTCCAGGACTTGGACATAAAGAATGGTGGAGTGAGTTATTGAAAAATGCATTCTTGGCTCCAATATTTATTTTTATGTTGTATCTAGTGGTAATGTTTGCTGGATTTTTAAATGAAATTGTAAAATATTCAGATGGTGCAGAATTTTTTCAAAAAATAATGAGTACTGTTATTCCTTTTGTGATATTAATGGTTCTATTAATGAAAGCAAAAGATCTCGCTGTTAAATATTCTGGTGAAATGGGTGCCGCAATTATGAAAGGTGCGAAGATGGTAGGGGGCGTCGCACTTGGTGCCGTCACGGGTGGAGCTGCAATGCTTGGTTCTGGACTTATCGGTGGAGGAGCAGCTAAGTTACTTGGTAGTAAATACGGTGAAAAATTAAAAGATGCAGCTGAGAAAAAAGGCATGGGTGGTTTTGCTGCTCGTATGGCACTCAAGGGTACCAATAAAGCTACAAAGAGCACTTTTGATGTTAGAAAAACTGCTCTTGGGGGAGGATTATCTAAAGCAACCGGCATGGACTTCCAATCAGCTAAAATGCTTGGCTTAGGATCAAAAGAAGGTGGATTCAAAGGAACTGTCGAAAAGAAAACAAAAGAAAAAGCAGAGGAATTTGAAACTTACAAAACAAAGATGTCAGATGCGGATGTGGAAAAACTACAGAAAGAAGACAAGGATGGAAATAAAATTACTACAGCAGACCAATTAAATAATGAAAGATTAAGAAATTTCAGTGACAATATTGGAAAAACAGGACTAATATCTTCACTTGCTTATACAGGTGTAAGTTTGGCTGACAAGGCTGTTAATAAAATCACTAGCGGTAAGGGTCAAACAATTGAAAATCTTGCAAACGAAAATTATGAAAAACAAAAAGGAGGAGAAATGGGTAAAGAATATGAAAAACAGAAAAATACAGCCTTTGAAAACTCAAAAAACACAGAAATTGAAAATGCCCTGAAGGCCCTACAAGATGAAAGAACTAAAAAAGGAGGAGGTAAGCTTCCAGATCAATTTATTGAAAACTTTAAAGCAAATTTCAAACATGATGAAAGTGGTTTTAAGGAAAAGTATGACGAAGAACACAAAAAAGAATTTAGCGAAAAGTATGACGAAGAACACAAAAAAGAATTTGTTGAAAAAGAAAAAGTAGTAATTCTAGATAGTCGTGCTAAAAATGTAAAGATGGGCATAGGTGTGGCACTAGCAGCAGTTTCTGGAGGAGCTGGGGCAGCAATTGGTGGCTCAGTGTTGGCAGGAGGACTCGCCGGAGGAGCAATTGGTGCTGGCATTGGAACTGGTTCAATTGGAGCAGAAGCAATGAGAGAAGATGCTCAAGATAAATCAGATAAGGCATCATTTGTAAAACAATTAAACACATTAATCAGCCTTGATTCTAGAATTAAAGACTTAAATAAATCATTAGAAGGGTACACAAAAACACTAGAAGACAATACAAAATTACCAGAAGAAGACAACTTTGTTTCAGGGAATAAGAATAGTGGATTTACTGTAAACCAAACAAAACTAGAAGAAAAATTAACTAAATTAGGAATAATTGCCAAAAAACAGGAGTTGGAATTAAAGAAACTTGTAGAAAGAGGGGGGGATACTAGTAGCCATGAAATAGACATGGCAGCAAACTCCAAAAAAATAAATGAGTTAAATAAAATAAGTACTGCAGTAAAAGAAAGAACTAACACAATGAATACAATTGCTAGTTTGGAAAAAGATAGAAAAGATGTATCAGCACCTCCAAAAAAAGATGAGCACAAAGCGGATTCACATACAGCAACGTCACACGCACCAGCAGCTGCAGCACATACACCAACAGCAAAACATGGGCACACACCTTAATTAGTATTAATAAATTACCAAGATAAATTTTATGCAAATAGTAACATTAGAAGAAATACAAAAAAAATTTGATGGTTTACCAGAAGATTTAAAGTGGGCTATTATGGCTGCTAATGTTGATGATAAAATTATTGATATTGGTCAAAAGCACGGCTTATTGGTCCCACAAATGGAACAACTATCTCTCGAGACTCACGCTGTGATGTTTGGTTACACTCACCCTGATAAATTTGAAGAATCCCTAAAGGGAAGTATGCAATTACCAGAACTTAAAATAAAAGAATTAGTTGAAGACATTAATGAAAACATTCTACAAAGCATACGAGATAAGTTTATGTCTCTATATGACAAACCTCGCGAAACTTTCAAAATAACTAAACCAGCTGAACCAAATGTAGTTGGAATAGAAACACATATTAGTAGTCCAAATGTAATTAACATAAAACCAATTAAAAATGAGGAATTACGAATTACGAATGATAAAAGTTCAAAGGACATTCCTACATTAAGCAGTAATACGACCATAGAAATCATGCCAGAAGAGCTTGTCGGTAAAGTACAATTACCAATTACGAATTACGAATTAGGAATTAAAGATAAAGAAATAATCAAAGAAAAACCAATTGAGAAAATTGAGGAAATTATTCCGGTAAAACCAATTCAAAAAATTGAAAAGATTATTCCGATGAATATGCCAACAAATAATAAGGTAGAGGCAAATACTACACCAAACACTATCCCCACAAATATGGCAAATTCTATTTCTTCACAAAAACTTTCTGGATCTTTTCAATTACCAACAATTAAAACAGAATATTCTCTACCTTCAGTTGGAAAAGATAAAATAACACCAAGTATTTCACGCAACACAACAGGTTCAAGTGACCCTTACCGAGAAATCCCAGAATAAGATATACAATTACGAATTAGCAATTACGAATTACGAATTGGGATACAAAGAAGCTATACAATTACGAATTAATAATTACAAATTTGAAGGAAAATATAATACAACAAAAAAGCCACACTTTCGCAATAAAAATTATTGAATTATATAGACATCTAACTACAGTCAAAAAAGAGTTTGTTTTATCTAAACAGCTTTTACGAAGCGGAACATCCGTTGGCGCAAACGTAGAAGAGGCGATAGGTGCTCAGTCAAAAAAAGATTTTATTTCCAAACTATCTATAGCGTACAAAGAAGTAAGAGAAACAAGATACTGGTTATCACTTCTTAGTGAATCGGGTTATTTGACCCAAAAAGAATTAATTCCAATTCTCGATGGTTGTGAGGAAATATTAAAAATAATAGGTAAAATTCAAAAAACATCAAAAGAAAACAATACAAACTGATTGATAATTAATGTCTCATAACTTATAATGTATATTAGGTTGATAGTTATTAATTTTTGATTCAGCTTTACTCATTCGTAATTCGTAATTTTTAATTAATTTATATGCAGTTTAAGGTCCCACAATTTTTAGATATAGAGGACAAATTATTTGGCCCATTTACATTTAGCCAATTCGTTTATTTGGTTGGTGGTGCTGGTATTTGTTTTATGATATATAAATTAATAGGTTTGTTGTTTGGAATAATCCCAATTGTAATTGTGGGTGGTTTTGCATTGGCTTTAACTTTTTACCGCCCAAATGACAAGCCATTGGTAAACATGCTTGAATCTGGTATGAAATACCTTGTGCAAGATAAATTGTATATCTGGAAAAGAAAAAAGTTTAGCAAAAATGAAATAAAAGCAAAAAAAGAAAAAGTGGAAGCAATGAATGAGGATAATATTAAATTAACGGGAAGCAAATTAAGAGATTTGGCCTGGAGTTTAGACGTAAAGGATTTAAAAAAAAATGATTAATTTTTTTTTAAATCCAAATTGGCAATTAACAATTACGAATTACGAATGAAAAAACATATACAAATTAATAAAAATAGGAATGGACTAAAATTCGTAATTCGTAATTCGTAACTTTAAATTAAATTATATGGCATTAAAAGCAAAAGCAACTCAAGACTTCGTACCGATAAAAGAGGTTCGTGATGGAATCATTCTTTTGAAAGATGGTGGCTTACGAGCCATCATCCTGGCTAATTCGACAAACCTTTCTCTAAAATCGAGCGATGAACAAAGAGCAACAATAATGCAATTTCAGAACTTTTTAAATACTTTAGATTTTCCAGTTCAAATTTCAGTACAATCCAGAAAGCTAGACATTCGTCCATATTTAACACTACTTGAAGACAGAATGAAAGTGCAAAATGAACCATTACTCAAACTTCAAACTAAAGAATATATTGGCTTCATTCAAAATTTCACTGAATCGGTAAGTATTATGACTAAAAGTTTTTTCGTAGTAGTTCCTTATACCCAGAATACATTAACGGCTGACACTGGAATATTTAAAGGATTATTTTCAAAGAAAAACCAAGCAGCAATTAAAGCAGAAAAAGAATTAGACTTCGAAGAAAAGAGATCTCAACTAGACCAGAGGGTAAGTGTCATTGAACAAGGGTTGGGTCGCTGTGGAATTAAAACTGCTCCACTGGGCACTGAAGAAATTGTGGAGGTATTTTACAAAGTCTTTAACCCAGGGGAATTAGAAGGTAAAATTCAGTTGGAATAATTAAAATATGAGCTTTTTAGATAACTTGTTTGGAAAAAAAAATATTACAACAAGCACTCCATTGGACAACACAAATCCATCAGTTTTGGCAGTATTGCCTGAAGATATTTATGAATCCGCAAAACTTGAACTTCAAGACGTCATTGCTCCATCAGCCCTAAAAGTAGAACCAAAGTCACTTAATTTAGGAGATAAAATAGCTCGAACTTTTTTCATCATTTCTTATCCAAGATTTTTGTCAGACAATTGGTTCTCTCCAATAATAAATTTGGATAAAATATTTGATGTTTCTATTTTTATTCATCCGATAGATACTTCGCTTGCCTTAAGACAATTTCAAAAAAAAGTAGCTGAAGTACAAAGCCAGATTAGTGTCCGAGAAAGCAAGGGAATGGTACGAGACCCAATGCTAGACACTGCTTATCAAGACCTCGAAGGTTTACGTGATAATTTAATTCAAGCACAAGAAAAAATGTTTGATGTTGGTATATATATTACTGTATATGCTGATAATGAATTAGAATTATTTAAAATAGAGAGTGAAATAAAATCAATATTAGAATCAAAATTGATTTATATCAAACCAGCCCTTTTCCAACAGGTAGAAGCATTTAAAAGTGTTATACCAACCGGAACTGACTTAATAAATATTCATCAAAAATTAAATTCTGAACCACTTTCAAGTATTTTCCCGTTTATTTCCTTCGACCTTACTTCTACAAAAGGAATTTTGTACGGAGTAAACCGTCATAACTCTAGTCTAGTTATTTTTGATCGATTTTCTTTGGAAAACTATAACTCTGTCACTTTTGCAAAATCTGGTTCCGGAAAATCTTATGCTACGAAACTAGAAATTCTAAGATCCCTAATGTTCGACATAGATGTCATCGTCATCGACCCTGAAAGGGAATATGAATATCTCACTGAAGTAGTCGGGGGAAGATATTTTAATATTTCTCTTTCTTCCGATCACCACATCAACCCATTTGATTTACCAATGCCCCGAGAAGACGAAACAGCAGAAGATGTCTTGAGATCAAACATTATAAACCTCGTCGGTCTTTTCCGATTGATGTTGGGAGGGCTTACTCCAGAAGAGGATTCTTTGGTTGACCGCGCTATCTCTGAAACCTATGCCATGAAAGATATTACACCAGAGTCTGATTTTGCAAATATTGAACCCCCACTATTGTCTGATTTTGAAATGATTTTAGCTGGAATGGATGGTAGTGAATCTGTAATGCAAAGATTGGTGAAATACACCAAAGGATCTTGGTCTTCTTTTTTGAACAAGCCTTCAAATGTTGATATCAATAAAAAATTCATTGTTTTCTCGGTTCGTGATATGGAAGATGAATTAAAACCAATCGCAATGTATATCGTAATGCACTACATTTGGAACGCTGTTAGAAAAAATCTTAAAAAGCGCCTTTTGGTTGTAGATGAAGCCTGGTGGATGATGAAATCAGAAGACACTGCTTCTTTCTTGTATTCTATGGCTAAAAGAGGTAGAAAATACTATCTAGGGCTATCTACAATCACTCAGGATGCCGCTGATTTTATGAAATCACCATATGGTGTACCGATTATTACCAACTCCTCAATTCAAATACTCCTAAAACAATCACCAACTACAATAGATATATTGCAAAAAACTTTTAACCTTACAGATGAAGAAAAATACTTACTTTTGGAGTCAGGGGTAGGGGAAGGTATCTTTTTTGCTGGCTTAAAACACGTAGCGATTAAGGTTATTTCTTCTTACACTGAAGACCAAATAATCACATCCGATCCTTCTCAAATTCTTTCAATAAAAAAAGAAAAAGAGGATATAGAAAAAGCTGAAACCGCAACAAGTTAACAATTACGAATTATCAATTACGAATGAAAAAACAACCCAATAAAGGCTATTTAATTCGTAATTCGTAATTCTTAATTAATAATTAAATCTTGTGTTATAATATAAATATGATAAAAAGAGGACTAATTATATTTTTTGTTTTGATTTCTGCCTTTTTTGCTTTTCATACAAATGCACAAGTACAATCTGGGGACATTGTTTTAAGCGTTAATCCTAGATACCCCAAAGCAAATGAAAATGTCACTGCTTCTGTTTCAACTTACTCTACAAATTTAAATACTGCTCAAATTACATGGTTAGTAAATGGAGCTACTCTACTTGATGGTATTGGTAAAAAAGATTTTTCTTTTAAAGTAGGTAGTGCTGATTTTCAAACAACCCTAGAAGTAAAAATACAAACGATCAATGGTTCTGTCGTTAATAAAAAAATTACAATTTCTCCATCAAATGTTGATATTTTATGGGAAGCTTACGATGCATACACTCCGCCATTCTATCGAGGGAAGACTCTTTCTGTAGGGGAAGGTAAGATAAAAGTAGTTGCTATTCCTAGTACAAAAAATATCGTTGGTTTCGATTATCAATGGAAACAAGATGATAAAAATAAATTATCCTCATCTGGATATGAAAAAAATTCCTATGTCTACCAAAATAGTTTTTTGGAAAACAATAATGTAATAGAGGTAACAGTCTCAGATATAGTAGGCAACGGTATTGGGGAAGGGAAAATAACAATTAATCCCAGCAACCCCAAAATTATTTTTTATCAAAAAGATCCAATCTTGGGAGTTAAATGGGAAAACTCTGTTACCGATGGTTTTACGGTTAGTTCGAATGGCAATACAATTATCGCTGCTCCATATTTCTTTTCTAAAAAGGATTTAAATTCAACAAACTATGAATTTAATTGGTTTTTAAATGGACAACAAACATTAATTCCTAATCAAAAAAATGTGTTGTCAATAAAACCAGATGGGAATACTTCGGGTACTACAGTAGTAAAAATTATTATCAATAATACCAAAACTCTCTTTCAGAGTATGAGTAAATCAATCAATGTCAATTTCTAAAACAAAAATTTTAATATTATTTTCAATATTTTTTATTTTTATAAGTATTTTTTCTTTTTCTATCCAAATTAAAAAAACTGAAGCAGTTGAACCATCAATAACCTTAAAATTAGACTCTTCAAAACAAAACCCTACAACTCATAAATGGACCTGAATTTTACAATAAATACAAATAATTACAATGATACAGCGATTGTCGATTCTTTCGTTTATATTGGTCCTTATAGTGAAGACCCCACTGATATAATCCCAAATATTATAGATAATCCACTAAAAAATGGAACATTAAAAGACGCAGTTACAGAACTTGAAAATGATACAACATACACTGTAAACTTTCTTGTAACTGACGGGAAACAATCTTCTTCTTCTTACTACACATGTAAAACAGGAGCAACAAAATGTGGCATTGTTGATATAACCTATCCAATTATAGATGATTTTATACCTGTTAAAGGAAAAGTCGGAGATATTGTTACTATAAAAGGATACAATTTCATTGGAACCACAAGTGTTACTTTTGGATCAATGGAGGCACAGATAAATTCCATTTCTATTGATAAAATTTTAGTAACAGTGCCTTCTGGTGTAGGTGATAGTAAAATAACAGTAAAAACCCCTAAAGGTACAGTGACTAGTACTCAAATATTTACAACAGGAACAATAAATACTAAAACAACATACACACCACTTGCTCCATTGCCGGGGGTCGGAACACCTGGTTGTGTGGGTGATGATGGAAAACCTTGTATTGAAACTCAAAAAAATGACACGACAAACCCTTGTCCTTTTGGGGATTATCTTAATGTTATGATTAAGCTATTCTTTGGAATATGTGGCGTCCTTGCAGTAATTATGATTACTATGGGAGGAATACAGTACATGACAAGTGAACTTGTATCTTCCAAAGAAGCAGGGAAAGAATCTATCACTCATGCAATTTTTGGTTTACTGCTTGCTCTTTCTGCATATTTAATTTTAAATACCATAAACCCAGACTTACTTAATGCTTGCTTAAATAATATTAAGACTGTGGATATTACAATAACACCAGAACTAAATAAAACATCCCCAAACCCGGTTGCTGGCTCTCCAGCTAGTTGTAAAATTGCTCCCAGCCCGTGCTCTCCAGCGGAACTAACAGCTTTTGGAAACAAAGCAACTGGCATGTCTATGATTTGTAATATAGAAAGTCGTGCACAAAATATTGCGAGTCAAACAGATATTTGTTCTGATGGAAATCATTTCTCTTTTGGATTATTCCAAATAAATTTACTAGCAAATGGAAAAATTCTAAACAGCAATGGGACAGTTAATACAAAAGGAACAGGAGATTGTGCAAATTTGTTTGATAAAAAATCTGTCAGTCCTGTAAATGGTAAATATACTTGTAATCTCACTGCTGATAAAAAACTCTTTAACGCTTGCAGTAATGCACTGTTAAATCCAAACACTAACAAGGCTATTGCTCTAGAATTATTCAATGAAGGAACACGAATGAACCCATCTTATCCACAATTTGCTTGGAGTGCAGACCGTGCATGCACGCAAGCTTTTCAATAATTTATATGTCAAAAAGAAACATCATTTTAATAGCAATCGTTTTAATAATAGGAGCACTGTCTTTCTCTTTTTATTATTTTTATAAACCCGTAGGCACAGGAACAGGGGATACAACTGGCACAAATTTCTTTTCAGATTTTTTCCCTTTTGGTAAAAGTACTACTACAAATACTGGTACTACAAACAATCCAGCAGATGTGTCGGGTTATATTCCGGCTGAAACTGGCGTAACACCCAAAGAACTACTAACTAAAATTTCAAGCATGCCAATAGCAGGTTATGGAATATTTTTAAAAGAAAGATTTGTAGATGTTCCAGTGCCAGAGGCTGCTCCAGTTTTAGACACAACGAAGGTAATCGAGCCAACAAAGACTATTCCCGTAGCTCCTACAACTGAATTTGCTCCATCTGTGAGGTATGTAGAAAGGGCCACAGGAAACGTATTCCAAACTTTTGCTGATAAAATTTACGAACAAAAATTTACCAATACAGTTATTCCTGCGGTTTATGATGCTTATTTTGGTGACAATGGAAATTCAGTCACTATGAGATATTTAAAAGACGAAAATATAATTGAAAGTTTCACTGGCACGATGCCAAAAGAAATATTGGGTGCTGATACTTCTATCGGGAATGAACTTACGGGTTCTTTTTTACCTGAAAATATCACTAACATCAATATATCCCCAGACAAAGCATCAATTTTCTATTTATTTAATACCCAAAATGGCTCAGTTGGAGTAACATCATCTTCCGCTGGTGATAAAAAAAA
The DNA here is from genome assembly GCA_037139635.1 of bacterium. Taxonomy (GTDB): domain Bacteria; phylum Patescibacteriota; class Minisyncoccia; order Phycocordibacterales; family UBA9973; genus UBA9973. Next base: position 10,714 of record JBAXFW010000011.1, read on the forward strand.
TCAAACCTTTACTTCTAGTTTCTCTGAATGGTTAAGTGAGTGGCCAAACCAAAGAATGATAACTCTAACGACAAAACCTTCCTTTGGAGTCGCTGGTTTTATGTATGCAATTGATCCAGTTACTAAAAAGATGAACAAAATACTAGATGGAGTAAATGGTTTGACGACGCTTACTAGTCCTAGTGGAAAATTAGTTTTATATAATGACAATTCACTCGCCTTACGTATATATGACATAAGTACGGGGGACTCTACTTCAGCTGGAATCAAAACAATGTCTGAAAAATGTACTTGGAATAAAACTAGTACCATTATTTATTGTGCTGTCCCAAATTATGTTAGTGGTAATAATTATCCAGATATATGGTACCAAGGAGAGACCTCTTTTTCAGATGACTTGTGGAAAATAAATGTTGAAACTGGTAGTGCCTCAAACATAGCTGACCCACTATCTTTCACTCGGGGAGAGGATATCGACGGAATTAAACTATCACTAGACGACAACGAAAATTATCTCTTTTTCGTAAACAAAAAAGACTCTTATCTTTGGGAACTAAAAATCAATTAGTAATTACGAATGATCAATTACAAATTGAAATACAAAAAAATTTCAATTTCGTAATTCGTAATTCGTAATTCGTAATTTTATTATATAGTCCCTATATATTTTATAACCACTCTACGAGCAAGACCGTCACCAGTTGATTCAGTCTTAAGATCATTTTCTTCAGATAAAAATTCATGAACAATTCTACGTTCAAAGGCTGGCATTGGATCAACTTCTACGCTCGATTTAAAATACCTAGCTCTTTCTGCCATCATATGAGCAATAGCATGAATATTTTCAATTCTTTTTTGCTGAAAACCATTTACATCAACTAAGATTGCAGGCAAGTCTCTCATATCTATGCCTTCTGCTCCATTATTTAAATCTTTATTTATATTTTTTGATTCAACTATTTTTTTTACTAAGTGATTCAAAGCAAAAAGGGCATCTCCACCACGTCCAATAAGATGATATGGTTGAGTTGTTTCTACACTAAACCAGGTTGCACCAGTACTACCTCCTTTTCCTTCTTTTTCAATAATAGTAATTTCTTTGACAGGTATTGTTGCTTTTTCTAATAAATCCTTTATTAAGTTTTGTATTTCGTTTTTATCCATGATATTTTTTATTTAATTACCAATAAGTCCTTTTTTCTTCTAATATAAACTTGTTGGCCTACGGCAAAGATATTACTTGTAACCCAATATAATGCAACTGCTCCTGACAGGGAATACGCAATAAAAGCCACAATGAACGGAAATACGTATTTCATTTGAGTATTCATACTCTTTGCAAAACTATCTTGAAAAGAAGTGCCACCACCTGAAGTAGGTGCTGGTTTTGGCATATAGTAAGCTTGGAAGAACTGGGAGACACCAGCCAAAATTGCTAAAAACATAATATGATTTTTACCTATGTCAAAAATGCCTAAGAATTTCATACTTATATTTGCTGGAGTTTGAATGAAAGAGTACAAAGAACTTGCGTCAAAGTTAAGGCCTCTTAAAAATACATAATATAAAGCAAAAATTATTGGAATCTGGATTAAAACTAAAAGACAACCAGAAAATGGGTTGGTTTTATATTTTTTATATAAATCAAAGGTTTGTTTAGCCTGTTCTTCTTTAGAAGCTCCACTGTTTTTTATTTTAGTCAATTCTGGGTTTAATAAATTCATTTTAGCTTGACTTTCAATAGACTTTTGAGAAAGAGGGAATAAGGCAGTTTTTACCAATAAAGTTAGAATTATTACAGCAACTCCAACGTCACCTCCTGGGATAATTGAAACCAAAAAGGCCAAAATGTTTAGTAATGGCTTATAAAGAATGGCATTCCAAATTTGAGTTATCATATCTTCTTATCTTATATGAAAAAACAAAAAAAATCTACTAAATTTATTAGTAAAAATTGTTTAATATAAATACCTTTATTTTAATGGATCAAAGTGATTTTTTTGCCAAGGGTGGCACCTAATTATCCTAAAAAACCCTAATTTAAATCCTTTTAAAACACCATATTTATTAATAGCTTGCTTGGTGTACTCTGAGCAAGTGGGATAAAAAACGCAAACTTGTTTTCGTATTAAGCCTGTATTTTTTAAAATTCCTGTATCAGGAGATAATGTTTTTTGATAAATATTTATCATTTTGATAAATATCTTCCTAATTTTTTGTTTCATTTTAGAATTTAAGTTTATTTAAAATTATATTTATCTCTTTTTCAAGATTTTGATTTGGGTTTTTTGTTTTATTTTTTCTTCCTCCAAAAAAAACCATGCTTTTCTTGCCAAAAATAACAGCCCCAATAAAACCAATAGGGAATAGGCTTAAATGTTTTTTTAAAATTACATACCCTCTTCTTCTTAGTAAGTTTCTATCCACAGCCCTTTTAGAAACTGTTTTTGGTGTAATAAAAGAAATTTTAACATTTCCTTCTTTCGTATTTATAAACTTCAACGTCAAATTAGGGGAATTAACAAATTTCCCTTCTTTAAAGATTTTATCTATTAGCCTCTTATCAGCTCTATTTTTTTTAGAAAGCATTTTAGACAGTAAGTTTTGCTCGCCCTTTTTGTCTTCTTCTCTTAATCACGTTTTTACCAGTGCTAGTTCTAGATCGAACCAAAAATCCATGTGATTTTGCTCTTTTTCTTTTATTTGGTTGGTATGTTTGCGACATGGAACCATTCTATAATAAAAAACACAGAAAAACAAGTTGTCCAATTTATATTAAGAATTTGGCTTAAAAACAAGGTGTGTTATTATTTTTAATTATTAACAGTTTATCAACATAGTTAATAAGGTTATTTATTTGTCTTATTTATTAATATAGTATAATTTCTCCCATGGATACAAAACAGCTTTGGAAAAATTGTTTATCAGAAATCGAAGCCGGTGTTTCAAAAGCAAACTTTAGTACTTGGTTTAAAAATACTTCAATCTTAAAAGAAGAGGAGGGGGTAGTATATGTCGGAGTACCAAATGAGTTTGTTCGTGACTGGCTAAAACATAAATACCATAAATTGATTACCAAAACGATTGCTGATACCTATGAAAACATGCGAGCTGTGGAATATACCATAACTAAAATAGAAGCAGTTAAACAAGAACTACCAAAAACCACTGAAGAGCAGTTTATAAAACAAGAGTTACCCCTAAAAGACCTATATATCAATCCAGACGATAAATTAAACCCAAGATATCGCTTTGATTCTTTTATCGTAGGAGGTTTCAATGAGCTTGCTTATGCTGCTTCACAAGCCATCATAGAAAGTCCTGGAACTAAATATAATCCATTTTTTGTTTATGGCTCAACTGGCCTCGGTAAGACCCACTTAATTCAAGCAGCGGGAAATGCAATTAAAGAAAAATATCCAGATAAAAAAGTACATTACTTAACCCTAGAAAAATTTGCAACTGATTTTATCAACTCTCTGCAGAGTAATAAAGCTAATTCATTTAAAGAAAAATATAGAAAATATGATCTTTTAATCATTGACGATATTCAATTTATTGGAAAAATGGAAAAAATTCAAGAAGAATTGTTTCATACCTTCAATACTTTTTATGAAAACAATAAACAAATTATCTTTTCTTCAGACAAACACCCAAACTATATTCCTGAGCTTGCAGATCGTTTAAAATCTCGTTTTGCCGCTGGAATGATTGTTGATATTACAGAACCGGAATATGAATCTCGTTTAGCAATTTTAAAGGTTAAATTACGAGAACAAAATATTGAACTAGATCAAGACATTTTAGAATACATTGCCTCAAATATACATGGCAACATTCGAGAGCTTGAGGGCAGTCTAAACACAATTGTTTGCCAGTACCGCTTGAAAAATAAGCCTCTTTCCATCATAGATGTTAAAAACTTACTTAAAAACAATATTCGCCCAAAGAAAAATGTATCAGTAAAAGATGTCGTAAAGATAATAGGGGATTATTACAACTTAGAAGATACTGCTATTTATGAAAAAACCAGAAGAAAAGAAATAGTGAAGGCTAGACAAGTTGTTATGTATTTATTGAGGGAAGATTTTAATGTTTCATACCCATTAATTGGACAAAAGTTGGGAGGAAAAGACCATACGACAGTAATTCACTCATATTTAAAAATTAAAAATGATTTAAAAAATGACCCACAACTCTTGCAGGAAATAGAACAGATTAGAAT
>JBAXFW010000012.1:0-14658 GCA_037139635.1 bacterium
GAAAAATATATTACAAAAATTAAATAGTGGAGTAGATAAAATATTAAAAGTTTTTTTTAGTAAATCAAATAAATTTAGTTTTGTAAGAGTTTTTGTGACGGTAATTGTTTTTTCTTTTTTTTCTTTTTTGTATGTATATGCTACATCATTGCCAGTCGTTAATTCTCCTACTGCTACTTCTATTGCAACAACTGGAGCGGTACTTGGCGCAAATGTTTCCTCACTTGGAGATCCAGCGTCAGTTTCAGAAAAAGGTATTTGTTACGGTTTAAGTTCTAGTCCAACTAATTGTGTAAAAGCATTTAGTGTAGAAGCATTAGTTGTTGCTGGAGGAGGAGGTGGACATAATGGCCTCTATGGTGGTGGAGGTGGAGGAGGAGGAATTTTATATAATCCTAGTTTGAATGTATCTGCTCAGAGTTATGCTGTAACTGTTGGAAACGGAGGGAACTCAAATGCAAATGGTGAAAATTCTATTTTTAGTAATTTGACTGCAATTGGTGGTGGTGCTGGTGGAGAATATGGCGGCGTTCATGAATATGGTTATCCTGGTGGTTCTGGTGGTGGTGGTGCGGGAACTCAAAATTTTAGTTCGGCTGGAGGTATTGGTACCCCAGGGCAAGGAAGTGATGGAGAAGTAGGATATAGTAAATATTCATCCGGAGATGGCAGTATTCATGCTGGTAGTGGTGGTAGTTATCAAGAACCACTTTCAGGAACATTTGTTCAAGGGGGAGGTTATTGTAGTGGAATTAATAATACTGGGCCATACTGTCCCGCAGCTATAGATGCTTTACCTAATACTGGTAATGGAGGACAAGGTCAAGGATATATTTCTTTTAATACTTCTGGAGTAGGAGGAAAGGGAGGTTCGGGCTATGTGAAAATTTCTTATTTAACAAATGGAGGAATAACAGCCACGGGCGGAACGATAACATATTCAGGAGGAAAGACAATTCATACTTTTACGACAGGTGGAAATTTTGTAGTGTCATCAGCCTCTCAAATATCTACAGGAATATACACTCAATCAATATCTGGATTAAATCCAAATACTACATATTACTATCGTGGATATGCAACAAATTCTACTGGCACATCATATTCTGCTGATAGTACATTCACGACACTAGCTACTCCAACTGTCACGACTCCTACAGTTACAGGCATTACTACTGCATCAGCAATTGTTGGAGCAAATGTTACAAATTTAGGTAACCCAGCTTCAATTTCTGCTAGGGGTATTTGTTATGGACTAACAGCAAGTCCAACATATTGTGTTGCTGAAGGCGGAACGACTACTGGTGTGTTTACTCAAACAGTAACTGGTATTGCTGGTACAACTTACTATTATAGAGGATATGCAACGAATACAAGTGGTACAGCATATTCAGTTGACAGTACATTCACAACATTAGCTACTCCAACTATTACGACTCCTACAGCTACGAATATTACTACTACAACTGCAACTATCGGAGCAAATGTCACATCTCTTGGTGTTCCAGCTTCAATTTCTACTCGTGGAACTTGCTGGGGAACATCTGCTACTCCTACAACAAATTGTGTAGCTCAAGGTGGAACAACCACAGGAGTATTTACTCAAAATATAACTGGATTAACTTCAGGAGTTACTTATTACTATCGTGGATATGCAACAAATTCATCTGGCACAGTATATTCTGCTGATAGTACATTCGCAACAATGGGTGTACCTACGCTTACAACACCGACTGTGGCTAGTATTGCTGAAACAACGGCAACTCTTGGAGCAAATGTGACTACGGCTGGAGGTTATGCATCTGTAACTGCTCGTGGAACTTGTTGGGGTACATCTCCAAGTCCAACTACAAACTGTCTAGCTGAAGGTGGTACAACTACAGGAGTATTTACTCAAGCAAGAACAGGATTTACTGCTGGTACTACTTATTATTTCAGAGGATATGCGACAAATGCATTAGGTACGGCTTATTCTGTTGATCGAACATTTAAATATGATACAGCTTGGAGTAGTTGTGTCCTTGGTGCTTCAAATGGTACATATACTTTAAATCCTGATCCAATATTGTCCTCAACTGGTTACAATTCCCCTAGTGCAGATGTTGAGGAATTTTTATATAAACCTCTTAATGGTGATGGTTATGTTATTGTGAAAGTCAATACAATTTCAGGAAGTGGATGGGGACATATAATGATGCAAGAAAATTGTACTGCTGGCTCTAAAAAAGTAGCATTAAAAACACAACTGCAAACAATGATAAGAAGTGAAATACGCAACACGACTGGAGGTGCGACCGTATCAACTCAAATTTCAAGAATGGGAGCTAAGTGGTTTAAAATACAGCGTGTTGGAAATCGTTTTGATGCTTATACTTCTTCAGATGGCGTTGGATGGATGTCAGCATTTTCAACAACAATGACTCTACCAAGCACTATTCTTGTTGGTATTGCTTCAGAGGCTATAAATAACACTTCAACTACGGTAGTAAGTTTTAATAATTATTCAATGACTGACCAAGTAGCTCCAACTGTTAATTTAACTTATAGCAATAACCCAACAGGTGCTGGAACACAAACAATTACTGCAACATATTCTGAAGCATTTGTCGGAACTCCAACAATTAGTATTAATCAGCCCGGAACTACAGATATATCGAATGCTGCTATGAGTGGTAGTGGTTTGGTTTGGACATATTATTATACTGTTAAAGCCTCAACTGGAAATACTTATGTTGATGGTACAGCGACGGTGAGCTTGTCTTCAGTTACAGATGCTGCAGGAAATGTATCTGCTGCGCCTACCAACAATACATTTGTAATAAATACAACTCCTCCTTCTGTTGCTTTGACTTATACAGCAAATACAGTGAGTGCAGGAATACAAACAATTACAGCAACATATTCTGAAGCAATTGTCGGAACTCCAACTATTAGTATTAATCAACCAGGATCAACGGATATTTCAAACGCTGCTATGAGTGGTAGCGGAAAAGTTTGGACATATGCTTATACTGTTTATGCTTCAACTGGAAATACATATGTTGATGGTACAGCGACTGTGAGTTTATCGACAATGGTAGATTTGGGTGGTAGCAATTCTCTTGCTCCGACAAATAATACATTCGTAATAAAAACAGTTGGCCCAACTGTAAACTTAACTTATACAAAAAAAATAATTGGTACAGGAACACAAACGATCACAGCTACTTATACTGAAGCTCTTGTGGGAGCTCCAGCCATTAGCATTGACCAACCCGGAAGCATTGATATAACAAATGCAACAATGAGTGGTAGTGGAAAAGTTTGGACATATGATTATACAGTCTATATGGCAAATGGTACTACATATGTAGATGGTGTCGCTACTGTCACAACTTCATCGGTAACAGATGATTTGGGTAATGTATCTAATAGTGTGCCCACAAATAATACATTTACGATAAATACCACAGGTCCAAGTGTTGTACTATCATATAGTGCAAATACTATTGGATCTGGAGTACAAAAAATTACTGCGACATATTCTGGAGCAGTATTAGGTTCTCCAACTATTAGTATCAATCAACCAGGAACGACGGATGTATTAAATATGGCAATGAGTGGTACTGGATCAATTCGTACTTATGATTATGTTGTAAATAAAGCAAATGGAACTACTTATGTCGATGGTACTGCTACAGTTAGTTTGTCTCCAGTTGTTGACCTTGCAGGTAACCCAACAAATGCTCCAAGTAATATTAAATTTATAATAAATACGACAGGTCCTACGGTTGCATTAACTTATGGTTCAAACCCAGCTAGTGTTGGTGCTGATTTAATTACAGCGACATATTCTACTTCAATTGTCGGAACTCCAACTATTAGTATCAATCAACCAGGAACGACAGATATTTTAAATGCAGTAATGAGTGGCGGTGGTTCAGTTTGGACGTACTCATATGTTGTAAATCCAACAGATGGTTCAAATTATCTTGATGGTAATGCTATTGTGAGCTTGTCTTCAGTTGTAGATGCAGGGGGTATTCCATCTAACGCTCCAACAAACAATATTTTAGTTCTTAATACTGCTGGTCCTACTGTTGACTTAACATATAGTTCAAATCCTGCTGGAGTTGGAACAAATACAATTACAGCAACATATTCAAAAACAATTGTTGGAGAACCAACAATCAGTATCAATCAACCTGGAACTATTGATATCACAAATGCAGCTATGATTGGCAATGGTTTGACTCGAACTTATACATATACCGTACATTTAGCAAATGGAACAACTTACAAAGATGGTATAGCTACGGTAGGTTTGACTTTAGTTACCGATTCATCTGGTAGTGTTTCAAGTATGCCAACAAATAATACTTTTACAATTAATACTGCAGGTCCTACTGTTGCTTTGAGTTATACTTCTAATTCTGTTGGCGTAGGAGTGACACAAAGAATTAATGCAAAGTATTCAAAACCAATTAATGGAATTCCTAATGTTAGTATTGACCAACAAGGAACTACTGATGTATTAAATACACCAATGATAGCTCCAGCTAGTGTTTGGCAAGCAAAAACTGGAGTAGAAACAAATGCTTGGACTTCTATCACTTATGGAAATGGAACCTTCGTAGCAGTTGCTGTTGAAGGAAAGGTTATGACTTCGACCGACGGTACAACTTGGGTTGAAAGAACTCCAGCTGAAACAAATACTTGGACTTCTGTCACTTATGGTAATGGAACTTTCGTGGCTGTTTCTCAAAACGGTAGAGCAATGACATCTACCAATGGTACAACTTGGGTTGCAAGAACTCCGGTAAATTTCTATCAATGGAATTCAGTTACTTATGGTAATGGTATGTTTGTGGCAGTCGCTTCAAATGGTACTAAAAGAGTTATGACTTCAACTGATGGAATAACTTGGGCTGAAGGAGAAATGACAACGTCAAATACTTGGACATCCGTTGCGTATGGAAATGGAACCTTCGTAGCAGTAGCTTATGATGGTACAAAGAGGGTCGTAACTTCTACTAATGGAACTATTTGGACCGAAAGAAATGCTGGAGGATCAAATACTTGGACTTCAGTTGTTTATGGAAATGGAACCTTCGTAGCAGTTGCTGATGATGGTGGTGTTATGACATCTCCTGATGGAATAAATTGGATAATGAGAACAGCAGCACAATTAAATGCATGGAAATCAGTTAATTACAATAGTAATATTTTCGTAGCAGTTTCCTCTACTGGAACAAATAGAGTTATGACATCTTCTGATGGAGTAGTGTGGACATCTCAAACTGCTTCTTCTTCAAATTCATGGCAATCAATAACATATGGTAATAATCTTTTTGTAGCAGTATCTTCTGATGGCACGAATCAAGTCATGACATCAGCTGATGGTTATTATTATGATTATCTAGTAATGCCAGCAGATGGAACAAATTATATTGATGGTCTCGTTACGGTAAGTCTATCAACTGTGACAGATTTGCTTGGTGTATCATCTGGTGCTCCGACAAACAATACATTCTTAATTCAAAATGGTTTCTCTCCTGCGGGAACACTAACTTCTTCTGTCTTCGACACGACATCTGCTTCAACTAATATAAAATATAATTCAATTATGTGGAAGGGAACTCTCGGTGGTGATAATGCAAATGAAGGTAAAGTTCGATTCCAGCTTGCAACATCTGCCACACCAACTGGTCCTTGGAATTATTACGGAGGGGCTACCTGTGGAGCACAAGACTGGTTTGATCCAATGGGTCCCAATAACCCCGTTGAACTTAAGGGTGCTGATTGTCTAGCTGCTTGGAATGGTTTACGATACTTTAGATATAAAGTTCAAATTTGTTCTTCTTCTGATTGTATTTCTTTGGGTACAAGTACTCCTACCGTAAATAGTGTAGTAGTGAACTGGTCTCCATAAACTAATAAAATTCTAATTGAAAAATAAAAATTGCAAAAATTTTCTTTTAATCAAAAAATACTTAAAAATAGAGGGTTCAGTCTTTTTGAACTGTTAGTTTATATTGCCGTATTGTCTATTATTGTAGTTGTAATTTCTAACATTCTCATTTCTCTTTCAAGAAGCAATGGACAGTCGCAAGCTCGTAGTGAAGTAAATTCTGCAATTAGATTTGCAGAGGAACTCTTACAACAAGATATAAAAAATGCTTCAGCTGTCGCAGTACCTGCTTCAGGTAATTCTAGTTCTACTCTTAATCTTACTCGAAATGGTGTAAATATTATTTACGATCTTTCAAGTGGAGTTTTGAGAAGAACGGAAGGGGGAGTCGTGTCTCCAATAACTAATTCAAATATTGTTGTGAATACTTTAAACTTTACTCGCATTGAAAATACCAATGCAGTTTTTAGTACTACAAATGTTTCAATAAAAGTTAATATGACTTTTAGTTATAATTCAACAAGCCCCGATTGGTCATATTCTACTTCGCTTGAGAATACTGTTAGTTTATATTAAAAGTATTTTTGTGTTAAAATTAAATGATGAAAAATATTTCAAAAAAAAATGGAATTGCAACTCTGCCTATCATGATGGTACTCGGGATGATTACGCTTGCTGTGGTAGTGAGTATTTCTTCTGTTGCTTTAAATGAATTATTAATTTCTCAAGGAGCTTATCAATCTGCTAGTGCTCTTTCGTATGCTGAAGGCGGAGCGCGTGATGCTTTAATTCGAATTACTAGAAATAAAAATTATCTTTGTGCTACCATGGATTGTTATTCTTTAGATTTTGCTACTAATGGTTGCGTAGAAGGAACAGGTTGTGCATTTGTTACAGTTTCTGGAACAGGGACAATAGCAGATCCGAAGATAATTACTTCAAAAGGGAAAGTTAAATCTATCGTTCGTAAAATGCAGGTAACTGTTACACTGGACGGAGGGACTACGGACCCCGCTCTTCAAAATGGCTTAATAACTTCGACTACGTGGACGGAATTAACAAATTAGTAGGGAAAAGTGTTACTTTTTATTTTTAATTATAGTATAATAATATCGTTGAGGCGTGTTTATTATATTAAATGAAATCGGTTTCTAAAAAAATTTTAATATTAGAAGACGAAAAACCACTTGCTCGAGCACTTGAATTGAAATTGATTCATGAAGGTTTTGAAGTACAGGCGCTTCCTAATGGAGAGGGTGCAATTTCTTTGCTTGCGAGTGGAGATTTTTCTTTAGTTATTTGTGATTTAGTTATGCCCAAGGTAGACGGCTTTGAAATATTAAAAACTATTAAAGAAGAAACAATAAAAATTCCCGTTATTGTTTTAACAAACCTGAGTCAAATGGAAGATGAAAAGAAAGTCCGTGCACTTGGAGCATTGGAGTTTTTTGTAAAATCAGATACACCTTTATCTAAAATAGTAAGTTATGTTAAAAATAATATTTCTTAATTTTTAAAAATTTATTAAATAATTAGTTCTTCCCGAATATTTCGGGACAAGTAAATAAAAAATGAAACTTGAACAAGATACAATTAAAAAAATACTATTAGAAGGTAGTTATGTAACTGAAGAGGATATTGAAAAAGCAGAGGAATATGCGGAAGAACATAGAGTTCCTTTGACAGAATATTTATTAGTTGAAGGTCTTACTAGTACTGATATTATAGGGCAAGCAATTTCTGAATCATTGGGTATACCTTATTCTAATTTACAAGCAAAACAACCATCAAAAGAACAAGTGTTGCTTATACCTGAAGATATTGCCAAGAAGTTTCGAGTAGTATTTTTTAGTCAAAACAAGGATGAAGTTGTAGTTGCCACAGATGAACCAAATAATCCTTTACTTCAAGCGGAAATAGAAAAGATTTTTCCAAAAAAAGAAATAAAAATAACTTTTGCTCTTACTGATGACATTGATGCAAATTTTGTAAATTACCAACAAGGTTTAAAAACTCAATTTTCAAAAATTATTGAAACCAAAGGGCGCATTGCTCCTGAAATTTTAGATCAAATATTTGAAGATGCATTACTTTTGAAAACCTCAGATATTCATTGTGAGCCACAAGAAAATAGAGTAGCTATTCGTTTTAGAATTGATGGAATTTTACATGATGCTGGAGAGTTACCAAAAGAATATTATGAAAATATTGTAAACCGTTTGAAGGTACAGGCTAAGTTGCGCATAGATGAACATTATAGTGCGCAAGATGGGGCAATTCGTTTTACTTCAAAAAATTATCCACATCCTGTTGATTTGCGTGTCTCTATTGTTCCGACCCTAAATGGTGAAAAGATTGCAATTAGAGTTCTATCTTCTTATGTGCGTGATTTAACACTAAGTGATATTGGATTACCTCTCGATTTACAAAATCAAATTAGTAAAAGTTCCAAAAAACCTTTTGGTATGATATTGGTCACAGGTCCAACAGGAAGTGGAAAAACCACAACTCTTTATTCAATTATTAAAGTTATTAATACTCAGAAAATAAACATTACTACTATTGAGGATCCAGTTGAATATAAAATTGATGGAGTGAATCAAATACAAGTAAATCCTCAAGCAAATTTAACTTTTGCCAAAGGCTTAAGGGCAATAACACGTCAAGATCCGAATGTTGTGCTAGTAGGAGAGATTCGAGACCTAGAAACTGCTGATATTGCAGTTAATGCTGCCCTTACAGGACATTTGTTACTTTCTACTTTTCATGCAAATAATGCAGCAACTGCAATTCCTAGATTTATCGACATGGGAGTTGAGCCATTTTTAGTAGGTTCCACAATTGAACTTGTTATTGCCCAAAGATTAGTTCGCAGAATTTGTGATTCATGTAAAGAGAGTGAAAATTTTACTAAAGCAAAAATTGATAAATTTGGGAAAGACGTAAGTAGCTATTTCGAAGGTAAATCTTTTACTTTTTATAAAGGCAAGGGATGTGAAGCTTGTTCTCATACAGGCTATCGAGGACGTATTGGTGTCTTTGAATTTTTAACTACTTCACCAGAGCTTCAAGATTTAATTTCAAAAAGCCCATCGACAAAAGAAGTAACTGACCTTGTTCGAAGTCAGGGGTTTAAATCAATGTTTGAAGATGGAGTAGAAAAAGTAAAAGATGGACATACTACTTTAGAAGAGCTTTTGCGTGTAATCGTTCCTTAATAAAAAAATGAGAGAAATTAAATTAAAAAAATCATATGAAAAAGAGGGTTTCAATAGACCTGTATTTGAGTATCGCCCAGATTGGCCATATATTAGTATTGGTTTTGGTGATGAAAAAGATTATTTTATAGAAAATTTAAGTTTATTAATTTCTTCAGGAATGGGCATGACCAATGCTTTGTCTGCTGTTACTTTGTCTTTGAAAAGCAAAAGCATGAAAAAAATTGCTGAAGCTATAGAAGAAATGGTAAATGATGGAATGCCTTTATGGAAGGCATTGGAAAAAACAAAATTTTTATCTGAACGGATAGTTTCACTTATTCGTTCTGGAGAAGAAGCAGGTAGATTACCAGAACATTTAAACTTAGTTACTATTCAGCAACATAAAGAAAAAGTTTTTAATTCTAGATTAAAGTCTGCTCTTTTATATCCTGGAATTGTATTAATTCTTGCTATAGTTATTGCTATAGTCAGTGCTTATTTTGTTTTGCCAAGATTGATAGTTATTTTTCAAGCTTCAAATGGTGTATTGCCTCTAAGTACTAGAATTTTAATAATAATTGGGTCCTTCTTATCTAAATGGGGAGTAATTGCTGTTCCTCTTGGTATTCTTTTATTAGCTTCTTTTTTATATTTTATTTTTATTAATAAAAAAACTAAATTCATTGGAGATGCAATTTTATTTACAATTCCGGGAGTCAAAAGTTTAATTGAGGGTGTAGAATTGGCTCGTTTTGGTTATATTTTTGGTGTATTACTACAGGCTGGCTTCCAAGTAAATGAAGCACTAGAGTCAGTTAAAAAAGGAACTACTTACAGAAGATATGTAAAATTTTATGACCATTTGCAAAAAAGTATTCAACAAGGTGATTCATTTAAAACTGCTTTTGAAACTTTTCCTAAAACTGAAAAATATATTCCAATTCCAATTCAGCAATTATTTTTAGCTTCAGAAAAATCTGGCAGATTGTCAGAAACAGCTATTAAGGTTGGAGTTATTTTTGAAGAAAAAACCGAAGCAATGTCCAGAGATCTTTCAACTGTCCTCGAACCAATTGTTTTAATAATTGTTGGACTCATTGTTGCTTTTGTTATTTTTGCTATCATGGGACCAATTTATGGTTTATCAAATCAAATTTAAAAAATTTAAAAATAAGATTACTATTGGCCCCACTAGGGGATTTAGTCTTATAGAATTAATTATCGTTATTGGAATTTTTATTTTAATTTTCAATATTTCAACTTCTGGTTTTAGCAGTTATAAAACACATAGCAATTTAGAATTGGCAGCTAATGGAGTGGTTGAGGCTGTAAGGTTTGCGCAATCGAATGCACAATCTGGATTGGGTAATTCGAATTGGGGTGTGGAGGTTCTCTCAAATCAAGTTATAATTTTTAAGGGCAATAGTTATGTCTCAAGAGATAGTTTGTCTGATGAAAATTTAGTTTTTTCAAATGGAATGAGTACTTCTGGATTAAATGAAATAGTTTTTGAAAAATTTACTGGGAAAACTATAAACATAGGTGATATTTTTATTTCAAATAGTTATGGAGAAAAAAAATTATCAATAAATTCTTATGGTGTTATTGATTATGTAAATGTTGCATCTACGAGTACTCAAGATTGTGCTGGAACTATCTTTGGTGATGTATCAAATGGCTATTCTGGCACTGCGTATTTAGCGTCTTCTGTTTCTTATCCTTCCTTATGTATTTCAGAAAATAGAATTTGTACTAATGGAATTTTTTCTGGCACATATACAAATATTATTTGCTCAGTTACAAATCATCCGACTAGTAAATGGTCCTTTAATGAAGGATCGGGATGTGTGGCGAATGATTTATATGGGAATAATAATGGTGCTCTTGGTAAAACTTGTCCTACAGTTTCTCCATCCTTTGTTGTTGGGAAAAATGGAAATGCTTTAAATTTTAATGGATCTTCTAATAATGTTTTAGTCAATGATTCTACCAGTTTAAATTTTACTACTAGTATGAGTGTTTCAGCTTGGATTAAATGGAATATTGATCCTAGTACTGGAGTTACTTATGCAACCATAGTTAATAAAAATGGTGATAACGAGTATAGACTTCAGCACAATGTTACAAATTCAAAGTTTGAATTTGGTATAAAAACAGATACAGGTGGTACTTTTGTAACTAGTACGACTACTCCCGTAGTTGGTGTTTGGTATTATTTAGTTGGTACATGGGATGGAAGTTATGTAAAAATTTATGTAAATGGAATTTTAGAACAAACTGGCGGTAGAGGAGGTACGATGCTTTCTTCGAGTGCTCCTTTGAAAATTGGATCTAGTAACATTGATGCTAGATGGTTCAATGGTATTATTGACGAAGTAAGTCTTTGGGATAGAGCTTTAAGTCAGCAAGAAATTACCCAAATTTATTCTTCTAATTTATGATTAAAATAATTAAAAATTTTAATGATAGGCTTTCCATAAAGTATTCGAACGGTTTTTCATTAGTGGAGCTTTTGGTTTCAGTGTCTGTTTTTTTAATTTTTGTAATTGCACTAAATGGTACAATGGGCACTGTTAATACTGTCACAAAAAAATCTACAAACATAGAAAGGGCTACCATATTATCTGAAGAAGGATTAGAGGCAGTTAGAAATATTCGTGATTCAGGAAATGGTTTTAGTAATTTACCTGATGGTACATATGGCCTCTCTACTTCTAGTAATATTTTTAGTCTTTCGGGTAGCTCTGACATCTCGGGAATTTTTACAAGAGTTTTAAATATTACTACTATTAGTGGTAGTCAAAAGAAAATTACTTCAACAATTTCCTGGGCAGACCAAGTAAATCCGATAAATTCTTTAGCTTCTAGTACATACCTTACAGACTGGCGTGCGCCACTTAACATTGGACTTACTATAAATAAAGTTGTAGCTGGTGGAGTAAAAATTGCAAGTGATTTTTTGCCGACCATATTATCTACTACTAGTATTGATAATACACAAGAACCTCCAATTCCAATAAATATTAATATTCCTATTATTTTTTCTCCATCAACGATGACTCTTGCGTCTGGCACTTATACTTTTCTTACATCAAGTGACCCTGATTATACTCTTTCTCTTTCTACTAGTTGTATGGGTAATAGCATTATTCTTTCTAACGGAGATGCAAAAATTTGTACAATTACATATACGGCAAATAGTATTCCGTGTGTTGGAACTCCTTGGGGTACAATGTTAGATGGAGCTTCGAATACAGGATATCTAGCATCATCAGTTACTTACCCTGCTACTTGTACTTCAGAAATTAGAACTTGTATTGCAGGAAATCTTTCTGGAACATATACAAATACTTCTTGTGTTGTAACTTCAATTGCTCCAACTGTTACAACGACAACTCCTGTTATTGGTATTACTCAAACTACTGCACAGGGTGGTGGAAATATTATTTCGAACGGAGGTGCGACTGTCTCTGTTAGTGGTTTGGTTTGGGGCACAACATTAAATCCAACAACAGCACTTTCCACAAAGACTACTGATGGTTGGGCGCTCGGTGGTCCATGGTTAAGTAATATGACGAGTTTGTCTTGTGGTACTATTTATCATGTTCGAGCTTATGCTACAAATACTATTGGAACTTCTTATGGTTCAGATGTCATATTTAGTACTTCTACTTGTAATGTAGTTCCAACAATTACTACTCCTACGGTAACTTCAATAGGAACCACAACAGCAACGTTGGGTGCGAATGTAACATCATTGGGACTTCCTGCTTCAATATCTCAACGTGGAACATGTTGGGGAATTACAGCAAATCCTACAACAAATTGTGTTGCGGAAGGTAGTACAACAACAGGTGTATTTACACAAAATCGAACTGGATTTACTGCTGGGACTTTATATTACTATCGAGGATATGCAATAAATTCCACAGGAACTGCATATTCAGCAGATGGAACATTTACAACTATTGCAATGTGTTCCGTTGCTTCGACATTAATAGGAACACCAACACTTTATGATAATGCAGGATCAGTTTCTGCTAGTGTGGCTATGCCTACTGGTGTAACAAAAGATGACATAATGTTTGCTTATATTATGCATTTTAATGCTACAGACCGACTTGCTACGATACCTTCTGGGTGGGTTCAAATTGGCCGTCATAAAAATGGTAGTTATAATCAAGCTCTATATTACAAAGTGGCTTTAGCCGGTGACGTGGGACCTTATGTTTTTGGACTTTCTGCAAGTTCCAAGTTTGCTGTGACAATATCTGCATATAGAGGATGCTTTAACCCTCTTAACCCGATAGATTCTTCTTCAAACATAGAATATGTATCACCAAATAATACGACATATAGAGCAGGTTCTGTTACATTGTCTACTACAAATATAACCGTTCTTATGTTCCCTAGTATGTATACTACTGCAGTTAAAACATTTGCAAATCCACTTACTCAAAGTGCTGGTTGGACAGAAGATTACGACCAGGGAGCAACCACTTCTAGTTTTTCAAGAGCAGCATATCGTAAATTTATTTCTACGATTGGGGCAACTGGAGTTATAGATAGCATAGGAACAACTGGTACAACAATTAAACATGCATTTGCTGTGGCACTTCATCCACTTTAATAAGTAGAAAGTTATAAAGAGAATGAAAAAAGAAAAAAAACAAAAAAATAATGGTATAAGTTTAGTGGAGACAATTATTTATATTGCTATATTTTCTATGATTGTGACAGTATTTATTTCTTTTTCAAATAGTATGACCACTTCACGCTTGCACAATCAAATGATTCTAGAAATAAATGATCAGGGGAATAGTGCGATGAAGACGCTTACTCAGGCAATTCGCAATGCAAGTGCAGTGAATAGTCCGACGATAGGGAACAGTGCTTCTATTTTGAGCTTGGCTATGTATCAAACAGCAGTAAATCCAACAGTTTTTTCTCAATCTACTTTTGGTGTACTTGATATCACTGAAGGGTCAGGGTCTATTACTGCTTTAACAAACAATAAAGTGATAGTTAGTAATCTAATTTTTTCAAATTTTTCTCGCCCAGGAACTCCAAATATCGTTAAAATTAGTTTTACACTTACGTCGATAACTAGTGGGGGGCTTGGTGGTTCGTATGCTTATACGTTTAATGGTAGTGCTCAAATTAGAAAATAAATTTATGAGTAAAAATTTAAAAAATAAAAACAAAAAAGGTTTCTCTACTTTATTAGTTGTTATCTTGCTTGGTGGTGTCGCTTTGACTTTAGCTCTTACTCTTGCTACTTCTAGTGTTTGGTCCCTAAGAGGAAGTATTGATACAAGAAATTCAAATAAAGCAAAAGGACTTGTAAATTCTTGTGCTGAAATTGCACTTGAAATTATTCGTGAAAACAATAATTATACTGGTTCTAGTGGTGTTGTCTTAAATGGCGATACTTGTAATTACGTTGTCACGAATACAGGAGGGACAACGAGGGGAATTGCTGTTGTTGGCACAGTAAATGGAATAATTCATAATTTGAATATTACAACTAGTACATTTAATCCATTAGTAATTTCTTCATGGCAGGAA
>JBAXFW010000013.1:0-14038 GCA_037139635.1 bacterium
TATTACCACAGGAATGGGGAATAACGTTTTTTCAGTGAATTCCCAATTACCTGCAGGGCAGACTATTGATGTTGTAGTTTATGGAGATATTAGTTCTACAATATTATTAAATTCAATTATCAATTCAAGTGTATTGGTATCTGGTGTTTCATCATTTTCATCAACTGAAGTAAATACAAATTCCAATATTCCACTCGCTGGACAAAATATTACATATAGTTTAAGTTCGTTGACGGCAACTCAGGATACTACTAATCCCTCTGCAAGAACTTCTGTAGTAGGAAAAAAAATCTTAGCTGGTAAATTCCAATTTACATCTACTGCTGATTCTTACAAAATTTCTGAATTAAAATTTATTGTTCCTAACTCAAATGCTATCTCCGTCATATCGGATATTGTTTTAACAGATGCCACAACCGATGTAGTTCTTTCTACTGTGCCAACTAAAAATAATTATATTGGGGATAATTCTATTTTTGATTTTAATGTAAACATTTCTATTCCATTCAATTCAAATAAATCGATAAATGTTTATTATATCTTTAATAAGAGCATTGATTCAAATATTACGAATACAAACATTGCTCCGATTCTTGTATATTTAAAAGGATTTAATGGACCTGGAACGATAGTAGATGGTTCAGCTTCAAATTATACTAACATTAGCACTTATTATGGAGGTATAATATTGCCAGCTGGTGGAGTTGTCGTGAATAGTTTAGTTGCATTTAAGAGTTTTCCAGCCCTTTCAAATGTCGCTTCTCAAAATACAAAAATATTAAATAATTCAAATGTTGATGTATACACTATTAGTGTTACAGCCGATCCAAATGGAAATGTTGGTGTAAAACAATTTACTTTTTTAATTACCTTAAATGATCCAGCTAGGAATAATTTTTATTTAAATAATTTTTCTTTTTCAAAAAACCACAGTGATTATACGGGTTCAGTGACTATTGGAAATATATTTAATAATATACCAGTTGGCCTATCTTCCGATAGTGGTATCCAGCCAGGGTTAGAAAATAAAATCGAAGTGTCTTTTGTAGAAGATGAAGTTATCGCTGCAGGAAAAACAGAAACATATACACTGAAAGCGCATGCCAACAATGTGAGTTCTGGAGACACCATATCGACTTATTTTCCATCAGATTCAGAAATTATAAATGGTGGTAGTTATTTAAGAGCAGTTTCTTCTAAGACATATTGTGGCTTATCAAAATCAAAAGACGTAAACATATCGCCTGTAAATTATTATAATTTTTTGTGGTCAGATATGTCAGAAACTTATCCTGATTTACATATTAATTTTAATGGAGCGTATACCAATGATTGGTATAATGGTTCTTTGGTTTTAGGTTTACCATTGAGTACTCAGGTACTTACTGCGCAGTAAAATATTATGCAAAAAAAATATAAAAACTTAATAGTATTTTTATCTTTTGTCGCATTTTTTAATGTCGGTGGTTTTTTGAGAGCGGAAACAACTTTGCCTTTAGTCAATACAAACACAAATGCCACTGCACCTGTGGTTGATGTTGTAATTGTTGTTGATAAATTTATTGTTCCATTAAACGTAACTCAAGAGCAAATTGTCCAGAGTCTTTTTGATCAAAATTTTATTAAAGATAAAAATAATTTTCTTTTAATTTTTAATAAAACGAAAGGGGATATTTTGCCTGGAGCTTATAAGATAAATACAAACATGACGGCGACAAGTGTTGCAAAAGTCCTACACGGCAAACCATATATGAAGTGGGTTGTTATTCCACCTGGACTTCGCAAAGAAGAAATTGCTGAAATTTTAGCTACTAATTTAAGTTGGACTAAAATACAAAAAAGTAGTTGGATAAATAAATATACTAAAATGAAGTTTGATTACACTGAAGGAGTATATTTCCCAGATACTTATTTAATTCCCATATCAGAGAGCCCATTGCAAGTGGCGAATAGACTAATCGCAAAATTTAATGAAAAATTTTCACCATATATTTTAAATTTTAAAAATCAAAATATGCTTTGGACAAAGGGTTTGACTCTCGCTTCAGTTGTGCAAAGGGAAGCAGCGAATGATGCGGATATGCCATTGATTGCAGGAATCCTTTTAAATCGATTAAACCAAAAGATACCACTCTCCGTAGATGCGACACTACAATATGCTCGAGGCGACAAAGGAAAGGGTTGGTGGGCACCAATTACTGTGGCAGATAAAAAAATTGTTTCAGCTTATAATACTTATAAAAATGCAGGCCTTCCTCCACACCCAATTTCAAATCCAGGTTTGCCGGCAATTTTGGCAGTCATTAACCCCACTAAGACAGATTGTATATATTATCTTCACGATAAAGACAAGGTAACTCATTGCGCTGTCACTTATGCCGAGCATCAAGCAAATATTATAAAATATTTGAAATAATTTTGGGTTATTTATAGTAATTGAGCTATAATAAAGAAATGGAAATAACATTTGAAAATGGAGTATATTATGCTCCCGGCAAGAGGGTTCTTTATTATTATAGCGTTAATAGACTTTTTCCCACAGTAGCTGTTTTTATTATTTTGGAAGTAATATTGAGTTTTCTTAAATCAAAAAATTTATTTATACTTAATTCGTCATATTTAATTATTGTTGGAATAGTTTTTTGTGCAATTGCTTTTTTGGTCGCTTGGGTAGAGTACAAAAGTGTTCAATTTATGTTTGATGAATTTGCTTTTCATATCAAAAAAGGATTTTTGTCTAAATCTGAAAACGCGATTCCTTATCGACAAATTCAATTTATTAATCATTCTCAAAATATTAATCAAAAAATGCTTGGAATGATGAATGTTGTGATTGAGACGGCAGGAGAGAGTGATACTAAGAATGGCTTAGGGGATGAAGGTAAATTGCCAATTCTAGACGCAATGATTGCACTTTCGATTGAAAAAGAACTTCTTAAAAGATCAAATATAAATAGTGTAAAAAATTCATAAATAGTCTTCATGAAGACTTCACTGTCACAATTTATTATACATTTATATGAAAATATTAGTTGTTGAGGATAATATAAAGTTGGCAGAAAATCTTAAACAGGGTCTTACTCAAGAAGGATATGCCGTAGACGTGATTGAGGAAGGTATTGCTGCAGAAAGAAGAATTTTAATCAATCGGGAAGAGTATGACCTTGTAGTTTTAGACAGAATGCTCCCTGGAAAAGATGGAGTTTCAATTTGTAAAAATTGGAGAGAAAATGATGTAATAATTCCAGTATTAATGCTAACGGCTCTCGATACGACAGATGACAAGGTCGTAGGTCTTGATGCTGGAGCAGATGATTATTTAGCAAAACCTTTTGCCTTTAAAGAATTGTTGGCACGAATTCATGCTTTACTTCGTCGTCCGAAGCAGACGGCACCACTTGTCCTTTCTTCTGGAGATATAAATATTAATGTAACTAATCGAGTTGTAACTTTCAAAAATAAACAGATTTCGCTTACTCTAAAAGAATTTATGGTTCTTGAATATATGATGCGTAATTTAGGAAAAGTAGTTACGCGGGATGAACTTTATTCACATGCTTGGGATTTTGCAGATTCATCATTTAGCAACACTGTCGATGTGCATATAAAAAATCTAAGAAGAAAAATTCATGATAATGGAAAAATTATTCAAACAATTCGAGGAGTTGGTTACAAAATGGAAATTTAATCTTAAAAAAGATGATTTTCTCGTAGCTAGGTTCAGGCTTACTCTTTACTATTCGCTTACTGCGATGGTTATTCTATGTGGTTCAAGTATTGTTTTATACAATACAATACTTTCAAATTTTGCGCAGTCAATTCATGAAAATATTTTTATAAATCCAGACATTGCACAAGCTATTTTAGATAAAGCTCAGGATATACTTTTAAATCGTTTTATTACGATAGATGCTTTTATCATGTTTTTTGTGATAGTTTTAGGTTTTTTTCTTACCGAAAAAACATTAAATCCTATTAAATTAAATATGCAAAAACAGAAAAGATTTATTGCCGATGCTTCACATGAACTTCGTACTCCTATAGCAATTGTTATTTCTGGCTTAGAAGTAAATCTTAGTAATAAAAAATTAGATTTAAGTGGAGCAAAAAAAACACTAGAAGATACCCTAGAAGAGATGAGAGATTTTTCAGAACTTAGTAATACGTTGCTCGATATTTCAAAATATGATAGATCTGTGTGCTTAGAATGTGAACCAATTATTATTAATGAATTATTGAAAACAATTTTAGAAAAAAATAAAAATTTAGCTCAAATAAAAAATATAAATATTGAAGCAAAAATTGAGGCAAGTGCTACCGTTCAAGGAGACAAGGATGAGCTTTGTAGAGTATTTTTAAATATTTTGGATAATGCAATTAAGTACACCGCCTCAGGAGGTCTTATATGTGTGTCTGATAAAATCATCTCAAATAATTATGTTGTTACCATTACAGACAATGGAGTAGGTATTCCAGAAAATATTATAGGCAAAGTGTTTGATCCATTTTTTAGAGCAGATGCTTCCAGAAATACTAATGGCGCAGGGTTAGGTCTTACTTTGTCAAAAAAAATTATTGAAAATCATAATGGCACTATTGTTATAAAAAGCCTTATAAATAAAGGCACAAGCGTGATAATTTCTCTTCCTATTTCTTCATAATGTTTTCATCTAATAAGTTTATTGTTTATATATACACAAAGTCGTGTGTATAAAAATTATTAATATTATTAAAACAAAAATATAATTATATGAAATACAAAAAACAATTAGCAACAGGAGCATTGGCACTTTCATTGTTGGTTTCTGGTTCTACTATTTATGCTGCAAGTCCACAAGATTTGGGCGTAAAAAATGTTGGGAATTATCAAAAACCAAGTAAGAATAACTTAAAGCCAGAAGGGTTAAAAAAAGAAAATGGTATAGTTGGGACAGTTGGAGCTCTTACTGGTACAGGCTTTACTCTAAGTTTAACAAACATGAAGACTAAGGTGGTTTCAACAATGGATGTTGTATCAAATACTGCTACCACTTACAAGAAAGATGGGCTTAGTGCGACAGCTACAGATTTATTAGTTGGACAAAAAGTTATTGTCTCAGGTACTCTCGACAAGACTACTAATATTTTAACTGCAAAAACAGTAAAGATTGTTACCAAGGCCCCAGTAGAAAAAGTTAAAAAAGAAGTAAAAAAGGAAGCAAAAGAAGTAAAGAAAACATTAAATAATGCAACTAAAACTAATTAAATCTACTGTTCAAAATATCAAGACCTTAGATTAATTATTGGAAGTTTTATTATAAATTAATTACAGCGACTCACAAGCTTTGGCTTGTGAGTCGCTGTTGTTTATCATCACAGTATAAAATTTGACAAAAAAAAGAAAAAGAGTATACTATCTTTGATTGATAGATTGAGTTTCGGATGTACTCCTCTGCTTATTATTAATAGATTATTAGTTAGTAATTTAATCAGTATCCGAAATAAGTAATAAAAGCTAGAAAAAGCATTTTTGCTTTTTCTTTCGCTTAATTTTGTTTATACTCGGTTTTTATAAATATGCAAAAAGAAGCAAAGCGTCCGAAGAAGTTTTTTTCAAAGTACAAGAAGCCTCTAATTGAATTTCCAAATTTGATTGATGCACAAGTAAAATCCTACAAATGGTTAGTCGAAGAGGGAATTAAAGAAGTCTTTAAAGAATTTTCTCCAATCGCTGACTATTCAGGAAAAAAGTTTCAATTGGAGTTTACTTCTTTCACTCTTGGTGAATCAAAAGTTGATGAAAATGAAGCAAAAGTAAACAAGGTTTCCTATCAAGGATCCTTAAAAGCTAGAGTTAAATTAACTAATAAAATACTGGGCACTATTAAAGAGCAAGAGATTTTTATGTCTGAGCTTCCTTTGATGACGCCACATGGTAGTTTCATAATAAATGGAGTAGAACGCGTGATAGTTCCACAGCTAGCACGTTCTTTTGGTTTCTTTTTTACTGAATCTGAAAGTAAAGGAAAAAGATATTTTGGAGCTAAAATAATTCCAGCTCGTGGAGTTTGGATTGAAATAGAATCTGAGTCTGATGGAGCTGTTTATGTCCGTATTGATAAAAAAAGAAAATTCCCAGTTACCGCTCTTATGCGAGTTATGGGATACCATACTGATGAAATGATACTGAAAGAGTTTGCTGGAAATCAAGCTGGAGAAGATGCATTAAAAGCATGTTTGGCAAAAGACACAGCTAAAAATTTAAATGATGCATATGTTGAAATATATAAACGCTTAAGAGATGGCGATATGGCTACTGCTGATAATGCGAAAGAATTTATTGACTCACTATTTACAAGTGAGCGCTATGACCTTTCTCCTGTAGGAAGATACAGATTTAATAAGAGATTTGAAAAAAACATGGAAGAAGTAGAGCTTGCTCGACGTACTATTTCCAAAGAAGATTTAGTGACTGTAATATTAAATATTATTGCCCTAAATAGTGATCCTCATTCAAAGTCTGATGATATTGACCATTTGGGTCAAAGAAGAGTTCGTTTTGTTGGAGAAATGTTGCAACAAAAAGTACGTACTGGAATGATGCAAATAAAGAGAAACATTCAAGACAGAATGTCTATTGTAGATGTAGATACTGCAATGCCAATTCAGATAATTAACCAACGTCCACTTCAGGCCCGTATTAAAGAATTCTTTACTACCAACCAGCTTTCTCAATTTATGAACCAAGAAAATATCTTGGCTGAAATTGAACATATCCGATTACTTTCAGCTCTTGGTCCTGGAGGTTTAACTCGTGAGCGAGCAGGACTTGAAGTTCGTGACGTGCATCCTTCTCACTATGGAAGAGTTTGCCCAATTCATACTCCTGAAGGACCAAACATCGGATTGATCGTACATCTTGCAACATATTCAAAAATAAATGATTTTGGAATTATTGAAACTCCATATATTAAAGTTAAAAATGGCAAAATAACAGGGGAGATTGTTTATCTAAATGCTCTTGATGAAGAAAAGTGCAACATTGCTCACTCAGGAATTGCCTACAATGAAGAAGACGGTACAATTATTGAAAAGAAAGTTGAAGCTAGAGTAAAAAATAGTCCTGGAATTATCGCTCGGGAAGAACTTGATTATATTGATGTCGCAGCTAACCAAGCTTTTTCTATTGCAACTTCCATGATTCCTTTCCTTGAACACAATGATGCGAACAGAGCACTCATGGGAAGTAATATGCAGAAGCAGGCAGTTCCATGTATATCTCCTGAAGCACCATTAGTTGCAACTGGAATTGAAGAGAAAGCATCTCGTGATTCTGGAAGATTGGTAATCGCGATAGAAGATGGAGTAGTAATATATGTTGATGCTCGAAAAGTAGTAGTAAAAGGTAAAAAAGAATTGACTTATCCATTGGTAAATTATTTAAGAAATAATAACTTTTCTACATTTCATCAACGTCCTTCTGTTAACATTGGAGATAAAATTTCTAAAGGAGATGTTTTGGCTGATACGACAAGTTCCGTAGATGGACAAATTGCAATTGGACAAAATATTTTTGTTGCTTTTCTTTCTTGGAGTGGTTCCAACTACGAAGACGCCATAATTATTTCTGAAAGATTGGTTAAGAAAAGTAAATTTACATCTGTTTATGTTGAAGAATTTATTTGTGTTGTTCGTGATACAAAGCTTGGACCTGAAATAACAACTCGAGATATTCCAAATATCGGAGAAGTAAAATTAAAAGATTTGGATGAAGATGGTATTGTCCGAGTTGGAGCAGAAGTAAGAGAAAATGATATTTTAGTTGGTAAAATTACACCAAAAGGTGAGACTGAATTAACACCAGAAGAGCGTTTGCTCCGTTCAATCTTTGCTGAAAAAGCTCGTGATGTTAAAGATACATCTCTTCGAGTAGAGCACGGCAAGCGTGGACGTATCGTTGGAGTAAAGATTTTCTCTCGTGACCTAGGACATACCTTGGAAGCTGGGATTATTAAGAAAATTGTAATTGAAGTTGCTCAAATAAGAAATATTTCAATCGGAGATAAATTATCTGGACGTCATGGAAACAAAGGAGTTATTTCAACCATTTTACCTGAAGAAGACATGCCTTATGCTGCTGATGGTACCCCAATCGATATTATTTTGTCTCCACTAGGTGTTCCTTCTCGTATGAACTTAGGACAGATTTTGGAAATGCATCTTGGAATGGCTGCTAATACTCTTGGATACCAAGCAATCGTGCCTCCATTTTTAGGAGCGAAACATGAAGAAATAAAAGAAGAATTAAAGAAAGCTGGTTTTTCTGAAAGCGGGAAAATGAAATTATTTGATGGACGAACAGGGGAAGCTTTTGGACAAGACGTTGCTGTTGGCTATATGTATATGTTGAAACTGCACCATATGGTAGAAGACAAGATTCACATGCGTTCCATCGGTCCTTACTCATTAATTACCCAGCAACCTTTGGGAGGTAAAGCACAAGGTGGCGGACAGAGATTCGGAGAAATGGAAGTCTGGGCGCTTGAAGGTTACGGTGCAGCTTATACTCTTCGTGAAATGCTTACAATAAAATCTGATGATATTTTAGGTCGATCTTCTACGTTTGATAATATTATTAAAAACGAACCTATTAAATCTCCAAACTCACCAGCCTCTTTCAATGTTATGTTGAATTACCTAAGAGGACTTGCACTTGATGTGAAGCTTGAGAAATATATTGATAGGGAGTAAATGTAATTAATAATAAATATAAAATATATGAAAACACTAAACACAACAGACTTTAATCACATCACTCTCAAGCTTGCTTCCCCTGAACAAATCAAGGAGTGGTCTTATGGGGAAGTTACTAAACCTGAAACGATAAACTATCGTACTGGCAGATCTGAGCGTGGAGGATTGTTTGACGAAAAAATATTCGGTCCAGAAAAAGACTATGAATGTTATTGTGGAAAATACCGACGAATTCGTTATAAAGATATCATCTGTGAAAAATGCGGAGTGGAAGTAACTCGTTCTATTGTTCGACGAGAAAGAATGGGCCATATCGAACTTTCGACCCCTGTTGCACATATTTGGTTTTTGCGTGGAGTACCTTCTCGCATGAGTATTCTTTTGAATATTTCAGTTTCTGATTTGGAAAAAGTTATTTACTTTGCAGGTTATATCATCACTAAAGTTT
Source organism: bacterium (assembly GCA_037139635.1). Classification (GTDB taxonomy): domain Bacteria; phylum Patescibacteriota; class Minisyncoccia; order Phycocordibacterales; family UBA9973; genus UBA9973. The sequence continues at coordinate 9,182 of JBAXFW010000013.1, forward strand.
ACGAAGAAGAAAAAGAAATAATTATTGAAAATCTAGATAAAGAATATAAATCAAAAGTAAAAAATACAAACGATGAAGAAACTCGTGAAAAATTAAAAGCTTTACTTTCAAGTACTAAAAAAGAAATAGGGGAAATTTTTGAAGGAAAAGTTTTAAATGAAATTTCATTTCATCATTATTCTTTGAAATATGGTACTTGTTTTGAAGCAAACATTGGAGCCGAAGCTATCTATTCAATTTTCAAAAACTTAGATTTAAATAAATTAAAAGCTCACACAGAGACAATGCTTGAAAAAGCGAGTGTTGTAGAAAAAGAAAAATTACAGAAAAGACTTTCTTTGATTCGTGCAATGATTTATGCCAACATTCGTCCAGAATGGATGTTGCTTACTGTTATTCCTATTATTCCACCTGTGCTTCGTCCGATGGTGGCTCTTGATGGAGGACGACATGCGACTTCAGACTTAAATGATTTATACCGACGAGTTATTAACAGAAACAATCGTTTGAAGAAATTAAAAGAGATCAATGCTCCAGACGTAATTTTAAGAAATGAAAAAAGAATTATTCAGGAAGCAGTTGATGCGTTGATTGATAACTCAATTGCAAAACAGAATGATAATGTTGCAATGAGTCAATCTCAAAAGAGAGCCTTAAAATCTCTTTCTGATAACTTGAAATCTAAACAAGGTCTTTTCCGTCAGAACTTACTTGGTAAACGAGTAGACTATTCAGGCCGTTCTGTAATTGTGGTTGGACCTCAGTTGAAACTAAATCAATGTGGACTCCCAAAACATATGGCACTAGAACTTTTCCGCCCATTCGTAATTTCAAAAATATTACAGGCAGAAATTGCTTTTAATATCAGAGGAGCAAATAAATTAATTGAAGATCGTACTCCAGAAGTTTGGGCAATGCTTGAAGAAGTTATTCAAGGAAAATATGTTTTACTAAACCGTGCACCTACTTTGCACAGACTAGGAATACAAGCATTCAACCCTATCCTTATCGAAGGTAATGCTATTCAAGTGCATCCTTTAGTTTGTCAGGCTTTCAATGCTGACTTCGATGGAGACCAGATGGCTGTTTACGTTCCTCTTTCTGAAGAAGCTCAATGGGAAGCAAAAGAATTAATGGCTGCTAATAAAAACTTACTTAAACCTCAAAATGGTGATCCAATTGTGCATCCAAGTAAAGACATTGTGCTTGGTTCTTATTGGATGACGAAGTCTGTCGATGGAGAAGAAGGGGAAGGAAAATACTTTTCAAGTCCCAATGCTGCAGTTACTGCTTTCGAATATGGAGTAATAACTTTGCGAGCAAAGATTAAAGTTATGGCAACTGATTCTTTTAAATATAAAAGATATGCAGGAAAATTATTTGAAACTACTGTTGGTAAAATTTTATTCAATAGTATTTTGCCAGAAGACTTTGATTTCGTTGAAGATGAAATGACTCAGAAGAGATTGTCAGCTCTTGTTGATGAACTTATTGTACATTATGGAGTTGATAATACCCCTCCAGTTTTGGATAAAATTAAAGAATTTGGCTATAAATATGCTACTGTCTCTGGTACTACTTGGGGTTTTGACAACGTGAAAGTTCCAGAAGAAAAACCAAGAATTATTGCTGAAGGAAAAAAGAGAGAAGAACAAGTAATTTCAGAATGGAATGATGGACTTTTGTCTGAAGAAGAAAGATATCAAAAAATTATTGAGATCTGGACTCAAGTTAAAAAAGAAATTGAAAAAGTTCTACCAGGTACTCTTGATAAAAATGGTTCTACTTACGATTTATTTACCTCAAAAGCGAGAGGTGATATTACTTCTCTAACTCAGATGACTGGTATGAAAGGTTTGATTCAAAACAACCAAGGTAAAATTTTGGAATTCCCAATCATTCCTTGTTATCACGAAGGACTTTCTCCAGTAGAATATTTCGTTACTACACACGGTGCTCGAAAAGGAGCATCCGACACAGCTCTAAACACTGCTAAGGCCGGATATTTGACTCGAAGACTTGTTGATGTCGCACAAGACGTCGTAATTACAGAAGAGGATTGTGGAACTAAAGAAGGAAAATTTGTTTCAAAAGAAAATATTTCTGGAATTGAAATTCCTTTATCAAAAAATATAAGAGGTAGAATTTTAGCTGAAGATCTAAAAGACAAAGAGGGAAATGTAGCTTATAAAAAAGGATTCTTGATTACCAAAGAAGAAGCTTACACTATTGAAAAAGCAGGTTTTGAAGAAGCTTTTGTTCGTTCTCCTCTTACTTGTAAAACAGTACACGGATTATGTCAGAAATGTTACGGTCTTGATTTGGGTAGAAACCATCTTGTAAACCTTGGAGAAGCGGTTGGAATTATTGCAGCTCAGGCTATCGGAGAACCTGGTACTCAGCTTACTCTTCGAACTTTCCATGCCGGTGGAGTCGCAGGAACAGACATCACCACAGGTTTGCCTAGAGTTGAAGAAATTTTTGAAAGAAGAATTCCAAAGAATCCAGCAATTGTTTCTGAGACAGATGGAGAAATATTTGAAATCAAAGATAAGGATGGTAAAGAGAAAATAATTAAAGTTCTTTCTGATTCAAAGGTAGATGGTAAACCAAATGAAATGGAATATTTAGTTCCTTTCAATCGAATTCCAATCGTAAAAGTTGGTGAAAAAATAAAGAAAGGAGAACTCTTAACTAACGGATCTGCCGATATTGCTGAGATATTTAAATTTGGTGGAAAAGAACTGGTTGAAGAATATATTATTCGAGAAATAAATAAGGTTTACGAACTACAAAGTGCCTCAATTTCTCGAAAACATACTGAAATAATTATTCGTCAAATGTTTTCTCGAAGAAAGATTAAAGATTCTGGTGAAACTAATTTCTCAAATGGAGATATCGTTGAGAACACTGCTTTTATTGAAGAAAATAATCGTATTAAAAAAATCGAGAAAAAGGAAGCAAAAGCTGAAACAATTGTTCTTGGTATTACAGAAGTTTCTCTACGAACTAAGAGTTGGCTATCAGCTGCTTCATTCCAAAACACAAACCGAGTTCTTATTGAAAATGCTGTGAAAGGTGGTGTAGACTCACTACGAGGTTTGAAGGAAAATGTTATTATTGGACGTTTAATTCCAGCAGGAACTGGATTTAAAAATAGAGATGTAGTTTCTGAAGAAGAATCATAAATTATGATGAACTCTCCTGTTCAAAAAATTAAGGAGAGACTTTCAATCGAAGATGTTGTCTCTTCTTACATAAAGTTAGATCAAGCGGGTGGAAACTTGAAGGCGAATTGCCCATTTCACAATGAAAAAACACCTTCCTTTTTTGTGTCTCCCGACCGAGGCAGTTACTATTGTTTCGGTTGTGGAGCAAAAGGAGATATCTTTTCTTTCGTTGAAGAATTTGAAGGCCTTGATTTTAAGGGTGCTTTAAAATTACTCGCAGGAAAAGCGGGAGTAGTTTTGGAACAATACAATACAGAAGAAGAGAGTGAAAAAGAAAGATTATATCGGGCGATGGAGGAGGCAACTAAATTTTATTCCTTGAATTTGCCGAATAATGTAAAAGTAATTGAATACTTAAAAGTCCGTGGACTTACCGATGTTTCAATTTCAGATTTTAAAATTGGATATGCTCGGGATGATTGGCGAGAATTATACAATTATCTAAAAATAAAAAAATTCAGTGATAAAGAAATTGAATTAGCGGGGTTAGCAAAAAAATCAGAGAAAGGATATTATGATCGTTTTCGAGGCAGAATTATGTTTCCAATTTCTGATTCGAGTGGAAGGATTATTGCTTTTTCCGGAAGATTATTTGTCGATGATCCTTCGACTAGCTCAGGACAGGCGGTAAGTCAGGCAAAATATTTAAATAGTCCTGATACTCCTATTTTTTCTAAATCATCAGTTTTATATGGACTTGATAAAGCAAAAGAATCAATTCGGAAAAATAATTTTTCGATTTTAGTTGAGGGGCAGTTTGATTTAGTATTATCACATCAAGCAGGTTTTAAAAATACAGTAGCAACTTCTGGCACAGCTCTTTCTGATTCTACTGTTTCTAGAGAAAACTTAGTTTCAAATTTGGGCTTGATTAGAAGACTTTCGGGCAACATAGTACTTGCTTTTGATGCAGATAAAGCAGGCCTTAAGGCCTCGACTAGGGCTAGTAAAATTGCTTTGTCTCTTGATATGGATGTAAAAGTGGCTTCATTGCCTGAAGGAATTGATCCAGCAGATTTAATTTCTAAGAATGGAGTAAATGCTTGGCGTGAAGCAATCCGTGGGTCCAAACATATTATTGAATTTTTAATGAGTAGAATTTTAAAAACTGAAAGTGATGGAAGATATGTCGGTAGAGAAATAAAAGAACAAATTTTACCTTATGTAGATTCGATTAATAGTTCTATTGAGAAATCTCATTTTATAAAGTTAATAAGTGACATGTCACAGATTCCTGAAGAAGCACTGAAAGAAGATTTAAAAAAAGTTGAACAAGATTCAAAAGTAGAAAAAAAAGAGATAGAAAAAGTGAAGGATCTTGAAAGTAAAATGTTTCGTAAAGATTATATTGAGCGTAAATTGTTTGGAATAATTTTATGGCAAAAAAGTAAAAAAGAACAAAATATCGAAGTAGCTGAAGTTTTAAAAGAATTTTCTGAAATATTAAAAATCGAAGAAGAGAAGATATTTGAAAAAGTTAGAGATAAAAAAGAAGATTTAATTTTTGAAGCCGAAGTTTTTTATGCCGAAGACGGGGATTTAAAAAAAGATGTTTCGGAATTATTAGACAATTTAAGAGAAGAATATTTAAAAGAAGAACTGTCTAATAAGATGCATGAAATGCATG
>JBAXFW010000014.1:0-13681 GCA_037139635.1 bacterium
GTCGTTATACCTGTGACTCTTATTATCGTTGCTGTAATTGGTTTTTTTGTTTATAAATCAGTTGGCTATGGACCTAAAGCAATAGACCTAGGTCAGACAGTAGGGTTATCTGAGAATCAAATAAAAGATGGAGAAGTAGTAGATCTTGCTTTCCCAAAAACAGGCAGAGTTAATGCTGTTTACGTAAAGCAGGGAGATACTGTTAAGAAAGGACAAATTTTAGCTAATTTAGATTTTACAGATGTTCGTGGTGCGCTAGAAATTGCTAAAGCAAATTATCAAAAAACTATTAATGGAGCAACGGGAGTAGATATTGATGTTGCTAGGGCTGCAGTTGAGACAGCTCAAGTAAATTTTGACACAGTAACGAAACAGCAAAATTTAGCAGTAGAATCTGCTTATAGAAATTTATTAAATTCTACCCCTGAGGCAATCCCACAAGGAAATGTAGATAGTTATGTCGCACCAGTAATCAGTGGAAATTATATTTCAAATACAGCGGGTGATATAAATATTAACGTATATAATACATTAAGTGGAGCAATCTTTTCAGTTTCTGGTATTGCTGATGGAGAAAATAAAAATGCAAACACAACTACGCCCCAGCCGATTGGTAACTCAGGTCTATTTATAAAATTTTCACCTACAACTAGTATGAATATTTCTAACTGGATTATTCAGATTCCAAATAAAAAAGCTGGAAATTATATTTCAAATTACAATGCTTATCAGTCAGCACTTGAGACGCAAAAAAGATTAGGAGATATAGCTAAAGCAAATCTTGATCAAGCTAAGGCTATTCTTTTGCAAAAAGTATCAAGTGCTCGCCCAGAAGATGTCGCAGTTGCCACTGGAGCACTTGCTGTCGCACAAGGTGCTTATGATAATGATTTTATCTACGCCCCCGCTGATGGGGTCGTCACTGTTGTTAATTTAGGGGTTGGAGAAATTGCAGCTGCTAATAGTAGAGTTATCTCTATGATTGCTAAAAAATAAATTATAAATTTAAATTATAAAATATGAATGAAGAAAAAAAAGAAGTTAAAATAAAAGAAAGTATTTTTAAAAAGCCATTAGTTCAGACCATTACTGGTATTTCTGTTATTCTAGTTTTGTTTATAGTTTTTGTTTACTGGAGAATTTTACAAAATGAAATAAAAATTGATAACTCCTTTGTCGATGCCCCAATTATTAATCTTTCTTCTACTGGAACTGGAATTTTAGATGAGATTTATGTAAAAGTTGGACAAGAAATTGGTCCTAATACAGAAGTTGCAAAAGTTGGTAACGAAACAATTATGTCAAAGATCGGAGGAATTGTCGTTGCGGTCAATCATCAAGAGGGACAATTTTTTTCTCCAGGGGTGACTGTCGTCTCAATGATTAATCCAAATGAAGAGAGGATCGTTGGCAAAATTGATGAGAATAAAGGACTTAGTGATATTAAAGTAGGACAAGTCGCGACTTTCACCGTCGATGCATTTGGAAATACAAAATTTCAAGGTATCGTTGAGCAAATAAATCCAACCTCAGACCAGAGTGGAGTGGTGTTTTCTATTTCGGATAAAAGGCAAGTTAAACAATTTGATGTTAAAGTTCGTTTTGATATAAAAGCTCATCCTGAATTTAAGCAAGGGATGTCTGCAAAAATTATCATCTATAAAAAATAATTAATTTAAATTTCTAGTATGAAAAAGAAACGAGTAAATCACGACAATTTACGTTGGTGGATACTGGGTACCGTGATAATCGGAACTTTTTTAGGGCGCCTTGATGGTACTATCGTAAATTTAGCATTACCAAAAATTATTAATGATTTCGGTATTTCAGTTTCTGCCGCTGGTTGGATTGCTACTGCTTACATTTTAGCTAATGCTGTTTTTGTACCGATCTGGGGAAAGCTTGGTGATACGATTGGTAGAAAAAAAGTTTATATTTTTGGTTTTTCAATTTTTATTTTAGGTTCAGTGCTCGCTTCCTTTGCTTGGAATTTAACTTCAATGATTGTATTTAGAATTATTCAAGCGATTGCGGCTAGTGCGGATTACCCGACAGCAATGGCTATAATTGCGGTGACATTTCGAGAGGGAAGAGAAAGAGCTCAAGCACTCGGAATATGGTCTTCTTCTTTCGCGGCAGCAGTAGTTTTCGGACCATTGCTCGGGGGACCACTCATCGATACTTTTGGTTGGCAATCAGTTTTTTTAATTAATCTACCGATTGGGATTGTTGGTATTTTAATGGCTCTTCGTTTTATTAATGAATCGACCTCAGAAACAAAAACAACTCATTTTGATTGGTGGGGAGCTTTGACTTTAGGCGGATCACTCTCGGGCCTTGTGCTTGTTCTAGATAAGGGTCTTGATTGGGGTTGGCTTTCTCCAGCAGCTTTGATTTGTTATTTTGGTACTGTTATTTTATTAGGGTTGTTTATTAAAATAGAACAAAAATCGGAAGAGCCAATTGTTGATTTGAAGTTCTTTAAAATTCCAGCATTCGTAAACGCTCTTCTAAATAACTTTGTAGTATTTATGGGAATGATGGGAGGTGTTTTTCTTTTGCCGATTTTTGCTCAAACTTTTCTTGGATATACTGCAACACAGAGTGGTTATCTTTTTATGCCGATGGCTGTCGCCATGATGGTCGCTTCGCCGATTGGGGGAAGTTTCACTGGAAAAATTCAAGCTAGGTATATTATTTTTTGGAGTACGCTTGTAGCTTCAATTGGTCTTTTCTTATTTACTTTTATTGATCCAAAATCAACAGCCATTGATCTCATAATTCCATTAGTGGTAATGGCTTTTGGGCTTGGTTTTGGTATGGCACAACGTACAAATATTATCGCCTCTGTTGTCGACCAACATGAGATTGGTATTGCTTCTTCAATTTTGGCATTAGTTCGAAATATTTCTGGAGCTTTTGGTATTGCGATTTTCGCTACCATCTTAAATAATTCTGTGGAAAGTAATGTTTTAAAAATTAGTAGATATAGCACAATTACATCTCATAATCCTAATGTAATAAAACAATTTGTTTCCTTAGTGATTTTAAAAGCTCAAGTTAATGGGTATGCTAATGTTTTTCTTGTTTCGGCGGCTGTTGTTTTTGTGGGGGCATTTTTTGCTTTGTTTTTGAAAGTAAAAAATGAAAGAACAGATATAAAAGTTCAAGTAGAGTAAAAAATATTTGGGCTAGATTTTAAAGTGTTTATTTGGTATAAATTAGAAGACCCAATCTTTGGGAGAATGGTGCCTATAGTGTAATGGTTAGCACTAGGGTTTGTGGAACCCTCAGTTCGAGTTCGAATCTCGATAGGCACCCAATTATATTAGCCATATAAAAAATGGTTATTTGAGGTACCTAATACGCTTTAAATTGTGATATTATTAACAGATGAAAAAACATATAGTAGTTATTTTATTAATTGTTTTTATTATGCCCTCTGTTGCTTTCGCATCCTGGTGGAATCCTTTCACTTGGAAAGTTTTTAGTTTTAATAATAAAAAGGAAGCCCCCGTAGAAACACAAAAAATAGTTGAAACAAAAAAAATTGAAGATAAAATAATTGAAAAAAAGAACTCAACTAATGATTTAAATAATAAAAATAACCAATTACAATCCGTGCCTGTGAAAGAAGTAACTTCAACTACAAAGGATAAAACAGTAGATAACATAATTAATTGGCGAACATACACTAACACCACCTATAATTATCAATTTAAATATCCACAAACTGATTATTATAGCGAAAAAGATAATACAGTTATTTTGGAATCTAGAAATCCAGGGAATGTTATCTTGAAATCAAAAACAGGATACGTGAGTGATAGTATTTTTTCTGTTGAGATTGTTCCAGACATAACTAACGCTGAGCAATTAAAAACTTTACTGTATTCTAAGTTGTTCACAACAGACGTAAAAGTAAACAATGTAAATATTGGTGGAATTGATGGTATTGAGTTAACAAATGATTACCTTATTAACATTGCTGGATTTATAAAAAACAAACAAGCATATATTTTTAAATCATATAATGAATTTAAACTTGAGCCATATAAAAATCTCCTCTCTTCTTTTAAGTTTGTAGAACCTACTAAAGTTACAGAAACAAAAATAATTAAAGATTCTTTTAATGGAGTTGACTGTGGCCGTGGTAAAGATAACGGTGTAGGTATGCCGCAACCAGAAGTTGATTGTTTTTTTACAAAGTTTATTACTTGTTCTAATGCTAAAATTATTTTAGGAAAAGAGAGCGGATATGCAAGCGATATTTTAATTTCAGTTAATAAAGTAAATGATAGCTGTATTATAAAAGCAGAAACTAATGAAAGAATAGTAAGTTGTCAAAATAAAATAACAAAAACGGCTCAAGAATTAAAAGAAAAATTAGAATCTGAAAAAACAACTTCTCAGCAAGATAAATTTTTAACGGTTACTGGTATTCCTATTATTTTAAGTGATGAAATATCTAATAGGAATAGTAATTGTACAAAAATAGAAATACCAAGTAAATATTAATTAATAGTATTAAAAAGGGTAGGGCAACCTATCTCTTTTAAACACAAAGTTTAAAGCTCGTAAAGCATGGGACTCAATTTTATTCTAAGCCTTGAGTTGTGCGGCACATTTTTGTGTATAGATTTCGAAAGATATTATCAGGGTCTGTTGTTTTTTTAACTTCGTCGTAATTTTTTTTATTCCAAGTTTTCCAAAATTCTTCTTCCGTGTAATAGTTGTTTGAAATCAAAGTCTTAATTCCTCCAACTGCAGTAAGTTCGTCTTCCATCATTTTGTAATAATTTTTACCTTCTTTTTTCTTCATTCCATATATTGCAATGTCGATAAATAATTCTTCGCCTTTATTTTTATTCTTAACTTCTGGATTAATCCATTCATAATGTCGGACAATTTTATAAGGTACATACCAGAGCGGGAAGTGGTTAATTTCTTTTTGATACCAATTTAGAAATTCTGTAAGTCTGGTAAATGGAATGAATAAATCAATAGTAATTGGAATTTGATTTTCAGGAATAATAGAATGAAACTTTTCAACAAAACGAAGCGATTTGGTGGTGTCGAGGAATTTGCCGAAAAATAATCTTCCTAGGAATGATTTAGGTGAGACATTAGTTACACCCTTTTCATAGCGAAAAAAATATTGGGCTGTTTTTAAATAATCCTCTTTTCTTTTTTTAGTACTTAGATAATATATTTTCATCCAGTCGTATCGGTTGGTATAAGGGGCATTGTCTACAAAATTACCCATCGATAAGACGTATTCAGTAGGGGAATGTATAATACCATCCATAAAATCAAAATCTTTCTTTTGATAATGTTCCCAAGTTGCTTGTTTATATGCTTCTAGCGTTTTATGTTTTTCATACACTACTTTTACAAATTGTTTTGCTGGTATTAATTTGAATTTTAATTTTGAAATAATTCCAAGTGTGCCAAATATTCCATGAACCATTTGAAAGATTAATTTATTTTCATTCTCGGATGTGCAAGTGAGAATTTCTCCCTTGGCTGTAATTACTTCATATAGGAGACAGCTATCATGAAAACCCCCGTACTTGTAAGACATTGACTCAAGCGAGGCTCCAGAGACAGCACCACCAATTGTGATTGTTTTTAATTCAGGTACAGTAAAAGGCACTAAGTCGTATTTAAGTGTTTCTTTGACTAAATCAAAAAAAGTAACCCCGGGCTCAGCGGTGCAAGTTTGTTCTTCTTTATTGATTTCAATAATTTCATTTAAATCACTTAAGTCAATTTTCTCATCATTGTAAGTTTTATCCTTTGTTTTGGGTACTTGGTGAGAAACAGCTTTTTTCTTGAATGAGACAGGGTTTGTACTTTTTCTTTCTTTTAATAATTTAGAAATTCTTGCTACCTTTTGTTCATGATTTTGCATATTTTTTTAGTAAATTTTAATGAGCTCAGTATAACAAATAATAAAAAAGATAAACAGTTAACTGTCCCAATCATGGGTATATTGTTATAATGTATTTATGTTCTCAAAAAATAAAAAAGTGCTATTAATATTGGCAATGATTAGTTTTTTTGCTTTTGTCTCTGTATTGCTCATTGAATTAAATATGATTGTCTATTCTGCTTTTGTTGATATTTTTAAAGTTAATAATCATAGAATAATCCTAGACACATTGCTCGCTTTTTTTTCTGGTGGTTTCATGATCATGCTTTTACTTGAAAGATATTATACCAATAAGGCTATTCGTTTTTTTTATCTTTTGACTTCTATTGGGATGGGTTTTTTTGTTTATTTTTTTATTGCCTCAATTCTTTTTATAAGTGTTAATTTTTTTATAAAAATTCAAAATACTGTTGGAATTTTATTTTTCATTTTTGCTATTGTTATTTCAATCTATGGAATAATTCATGGTAAAAAAATAATTGTAAAAAAAATACAAGTTTCAATTCCTAATATACCAGACGTGTGGAAGGGAAGAAAAGCAGTTTGGATGAGTGATTTACACTTAGGTCCAATAAACGGAGTACGTTTTGCTGAAAAGGTTACTAAAATTTCAAATTCATTGTCGCCTGATTTAGTTTTTATCGGAGGTGATTTATATGATGGGTCTCATAAATCTGATCCATATAAAATAGCTAAACCACTTGAGAACCTTTCTTCACGCTTGGGTGTATTTTTTATTACTGGTAATCATGAAGAGTTTGGTAGTCCAGAGATTTTTTTAGCTAGTGCTCAAAAACTAGGTATTAATATTTTATTTAACAGAGTAGTAAATATTGAAGGGGTTCAAATAATCGGTGTTGATTATCTTGGTTCTGCCGGCAAGAAAAATTTTAAAAATATATTGAATAATTTAAAAATTAATAAAGACAAACCTTCGATTCTTTTAAAACATGAACCGAAGGATTTAAAAGTTGCCGAAGAAGCTGGTATTTCTTTTCAAATATCGGGACATACTCACAATGGGCAACAGTGGCCTTTTAATTATTTAACAAATCTTATGTATAAAGGTTATGGATATGGTTTAAAAAAATATGGCTCGATGATTGTTTATGTTTCAAGTGGAACTGGGGGCTGGGGGCCACCACTCCGAGTTGGTTCGGACTATGAAATAGTCGAGATAACATTTATTTAAATAGGTTATGTTATCATATTCTCATGACGCAAAATGAGGCACTCGATATTTTAAAAACGGGAGTAAATGTATTTCTGACTGGAGAACCTGGGTCTGGTAAAACACATACCATTAATGAATATGTAAATTATTTAAGAGATGCTGGTGTAGAAGTAGCTATTACCGCTTCGACCGGCATTGCGGCTACTCATATTGGTGGCATGACGATTCATTCCTGGAGTGGCATTGGCATAAAAAATAAATTAGATAAATATGATTTAGATAAAATTGCGAGCAATGAATATGTCTCAAAGAGAATTAGACGGGCGAAGGTTTTAGTAATAGATGAAATCTCAATGCTCTCTTCTGGTACTTTGTCGATGGTGGAAGCTGTGTGTCGAGAGGTAAAACAAAATAGTGAAGCCTTTGGGGGACTACAGGTTGTTTTTGTGGGAGATTTTTTTCAACTACCACCAATTGTCAGAAAAGAAGAAAAAAATCCCCAAGCAACTTTATTGGAAGATGAAAATGTTTCTATTTTTGCATGTGATTCTAGAGCTTGGGAAGCATCTCGCCCCATGGTGTGTTATCTTCATGAACAATATCGCCAAGATGATTCTGATTTTTTAGAAATATTGTCGGCAATTAGAAATGATACTTTTGATGAAATGCATTTTGAGAAAATTTTATCCAGGAAAGTTGAAAAAAAAGATTTTCCAAAAAATGTACCAAAACTTTTTTCACATAATATTAATGTCGATTTTGTAAATACGGAAACTCTTTCTAAAATTGAAAGCGAAAGTAAAAAATTTACAATGAAAGGGGAGGGACACGAAGCTCTCATCGCTGTGCTCCAAAAGGGATGTTTGTCGCCAGAAATACTTGATCTCAAAATTGGCGCAGAAGTGATGTTTACTAAAAATAATCAAAAAGAAGGATATGTAAATGGCACGCTGGGTACCGTAATTGATTTTGCAATTGGGACAAAGTATCCAATCGTAAAAACAAGAAATGGCCGTAGGGTAGAAGTAGAGCCGATGGAATGGGTGATGGAAGAGAATGGAAAAATAAAAGCAAAAATAATTCAAATACCACTACGCTTGGCTTGGGCGATAACAGTGCACAAAAGTCAGGGTATGAGTATGGATAGCGCGATTATGGATTTGGGAGAAGTTTTTGAATATGGACAAGGGTATGTTGCGCTCTCTCGAGTGCGAAGACTTTCAGGTATATATATTATTGGATTAAATGAAAAAGCCTTTAAAGTGCATCCCGAGATCCTTTTGAAGGATGAAATATTTCGAAACACGTCTCGCGACGCAGAAAAATTATTTAAAGATATCGATTCTAAGAAACTTATTAAAATGCATAGTGATTTTATTATTGCTTCGGGTGGTAAAGTAAAAACGAAAGCTAAAAAAATCAAAGATATTTCTCTTAAAAAAGAAGGAAATAGTTTTGAAGAGATTAGAAAAAAATTTCCAAAAGCATATATGCCTTGGGGATTAGATGAAGATAAAAAATTAAAGAAATTATTTGCTAAAAATATATCAATTAAAGATTTAGCTAAAGAATTTGGACGAAAGCGGGGAGCAATATCTGCTCGTTTGAAAAAATTGGAATTGATAGATTAATATGGCATAATTAAAAAATAATGAAAAAAAGTATCTTAGAAAAAATTTTTAGCATGCCGGCAGAAGTCTTGGAAAAAGGAGTAGAATTAGAAAAAGAAATTGTTGTGGATATTGAAAACGAAAGGCCTGTCCGAGAAATGAATGAATATTGGAAAACTCTCGGACCTGGTCTGACTACTGGTGCAGCAGATGATGATCCTTCAGGAATAGCGACATATTCTCAAATGGGGGCTGCTCATGGTTTTAATTTGATTTGGTTGTCACTATTTTCTTTTCCTCTTATGGGTGTAGTTCAAGAGATGTGTGCTCGTATCGGTCTTGCGACCGGAGTAGGACTTGCGACAAATATCAAAAGGCATTTTTCAAAAAAAGTTTTATATTTTTGTGTAGTTTTGCTTCTTTTTGCTAACGTTTTTAATATTGGAGCAGACCTAGGGGCTATGGCTAAGGGTGCGCAATTAATTTTCCCTCAAATTAATTTTGTCTTTTTAGTTGTTGGTTTTGCAGCTTTATCTTTAGGACTTCAAATTTTTATTCCGTATAAAAAATATTCTAAATATTTAAAATATTTAGCCTTAATACTTCTGGCTTATGTCATTTCTGCTTTTTATGTAAATATAAATTGGACAGACGTTTTTTCACATTTAGTAATTCCTAGAATATCTTTTAATAAAGATGAGATTATTTTAATTTGTGCTGCTTTCGGCACCACTATTTCGCCTTACTTATTTTTTTGGCAGACAGCTCAAGAGGTAGAAGAGCAAATTGAAAAAGGAGAAAGAACAGAAGAAAAGCGTAAAATCTCAACGAATGATATGGATATAAGAAAAATGCGTATTGATGTTTGGTCTGGCATGACTCTTTCGAATGTTATAATGTTTTTCATTATTGCTACTTGTGCGGCTGCTTTGTTTACAAATGGTATTACGAATATTGGTACGGCCGCTGATGCAGCACAAGCCTTGCGACCATTTGCAGGGAATTTTGCTTTTGGACTATTTGCAATTGGAATTTTAGGAGTTGGATTACTCGCAATTCCAGTTTTGGCAGGATCTGCTTCTTATGCAATGTCAGAAGCATTCAATTGGAAAACAGGCCTTTATCGAAAATTAAAAAGAGCTACTTCTTTTTACGGAGTAATAATAATTGCTATGATTTTGGGAATAATATTAAACTTTGTAGGACTTGACCCAATTAAAGCCCTTATTTATTCTGCAGTATTGAATGGCATAATTTCGCCAGTAATACTATTTTTGATAGTCCGATTGGGTTCGAATGAAGAAGTGATGGGCAGGTTTAAAAATAAAAAAATCGCGAATGTTTTTGGCTGGTTTACAGTTTTATTATTATCATTTGTTAGCATTGGGACAATAGTTTTTCTTTTCTTGTAATATGATTGAAATTTTAAAAAATTATGATTTGACGAGTTTAAATACTTTTGGTATATCCGCCAAAGCTAATTTTTTTATTGAATTAAAAAATGAACAAGATTTATTTGAGTTATTAAAAACTCCTGAGTTTCAAAACATCGAGAGACTATTTTTGGGAGGTGGTAGCAATGTTTTATTTACTAAAGATTTTAATGGCATTGTTATTTTGAATAGATTAAAAGGAATTGAAATTATTAAAGATGCTAAAAATTATGTTTTGGTAAAATCGATGGGCGGAGAATGGTGGAATGACTTAGTTATTTTTACGGTTGATCGAGGCTACTGGGGAATAGAAAATTTATCTTTAGTGCCTGGCACCGTCGGAGCAACCCCTGTACAAAATATTGGAGCTTACGGAGTTGAATTAAAGGATGTTTTGGAAAATGTTGAAGCATATAATATAGAAACAGGCGAGAAAAAAGTTTTCACAAATTCTGAATGCGAGTTTGGCTATCGAGATAGTGTCTTTAAAAATAAATTGAAAGGGAAATATTTTATTTCAGCCATAATTTTAAGGCTAGAAAAAAATTCTCCAAATTTTGGGCAAGATAAAAAAATATATCCAGCGCTTGAAAAACATATTAAAGAAAATAACTTAGAAATAAAAAACTCCAAAGATATAGCTAGTGCCGTCGCTAGTGTTCGACGTAGTAAGTTGCCAGATCCAAAAGTCTTGGGCAATGCTGGAAGTTTTTTTAAAAATGTTTTTGTTGAAAAAAATAAATTAGACGAACTAAAAAAGATTTATCCAGATATTCCTTCTTTTGTAGAAGGGGAGAGTGTAAAAATTACAGCAGGTTGGTTAATAGAGGCTTGTGGGTGGAAAGGTAAAAGAATGGGGAATGTGGGTGTACACGATAAGCAAGCGCTAGTACTTGTGAATCATGATGGAGCGACTGGAGAAGAAATAAAAAATTTAGCATATGAAATAATAGATTCTGTCGAAAAAAAATTCGGCCTAAAACTCACTCCAGAAGTGAATTTTATTTAGTTTATTTGGCTCATATATAGTATAATTGTGACATTATTATAGTTTCTTAAGTATTTATTTTCTATGAAAAAATATTTCAAGTTTCTCGGTCTGGCAGTTTTTGTTTTAATAATTAGTCTTTTAACTTTTAGCCCGAAACCCGCAAGTGCGGAGTGGACCAAAAGAGTGACGGGTGATACAACCCGTGTTTGGAAATATGTTGCTTCGTCTGCCGACGGCAATAAATTAATCACAGCTGCTGATGCTGGGTACATTTATACATCTACAGACGGAGGAGCAACGTGGATACAGAGAACTAGTGCTGGTTCGCGTAAATGGTCTTCGGTTGCATCATCTATTGATGGAACAAAATTAGTAGCTGTAGTTAATCCTGGTTATATTTATACTTCAGTTGATAGTGGGGTGACTTGGGTTCAGAGAAATTATAATTATGCATGGCTTTCAGTTGCCTCATCTGCCGATGGAAATAGATTAGTTGCGGGGACTGATATGGGACATATTTACATATCGACTGATAGTGGAGCTACTTGGATACCTCAGGCAATTAATAATTATTGGTCTTCAGTTGCCTCATCTTCTGATGGAATGAAATTAGTAGCAACTACATTGAATAGGCATATTTATACATCAATTGATGGTGGGGCTATTTGGACTGAACAATTTGGCTCAGGTTTACATAGATGGGGGGCTGTCACTTCTTCTTCTGATGGAACAAAACTAGCTGTTGCAACGTCGGGTGATTCTAATAGTTTGAATAATAAGACATTCATTTATACCTCTACAGACAGTGGAGTTACTTGGACACCTCGCTTTATTAATACAACCGAAACAATATGGAATTACATTGCGTCGTCTTCTGATGGGACAAAATTAATTGCCTCAACAGGCTGGGATGGAAAACATGTTTATATTTCTACTAATAGTGGGGCTACTTGGACACAAAATATAAACGCTGGTACTAGAAATTTTGGTTCTGTATCCTCATCTGCCGACGGAACAAAATTTACAATAGTAACTATAGGGTTTGATTATATTTATACTTCTGTTGATAGTGGCAATACTTGGGTGCAGAGAAATTTTCTACCACAAGATCCAATTTATTGGTCTTCTGTTGCATCATCTGCCGATGGAAATAAATTGGTCATTACTGAAGCGGGGATGAACTATGGCCAGAATGATGGTTATATTTACACTTCTACTGATAGTGGTGCAACTTGGGGTATTAAAAATACAAATGTTCCTCGTAACTGGGGTGCAGTTGCATCATCTTCTGATGGTATAAAATTAGTTGCAGGCTCAACTTTAAATGGTTACACCGGAGATTATATCTATAATTCGATTGATAGCGGCAATACTTGGATTAAGCAAATTGGTTCAGGTGCCCATCATACTTGGTCTGACTTATCTTCATCTGCTGATGGAATGAAATTAGCTGGTTTAGCAAATGGTTCAATTTTTACTTCAAGTGACGGGGGTGTGACTTGGGTTAATCGAGTAGGCCCTGGTAATCATAGCTGGAGATCAATATCTTCATCGTCAGATGGCTCTAAAATTTTTGCAGTTGTTGGAAATGGTTATATTTATAAATCAAGCGATGGAGGTTCAACTTGGGTTTCTTTACCTGCTGCTGGAGCCCGTAATTGGAGTTCGATTGCCTCATCTGCTGACGGAGTGAAATTAGTAGCAGGTGTTTCTGGTGGTTTGATTTATACTTCTATTGACGGAGGGTCTACTTGGGTAACGCAAAATAATTCTGGAGTTAAGGATTGGAAAGATATTGCTTCTTCTTCTGATGGAACAAAATTAGTAGGAATTGCTGATTACCTTTATATCTCAAGTGATAGTGGTGTAACTTGGAGTCAACAAACAAGTACCGGTTCTAATTGGATTTCAGTTGCTTCGTCTGCTGATGGCTCAAAATTAATTGCTCTCGAGTATTTTGGCAACATTTATACTTACATTGATTCATCTTTAAATGTTACTTCTCAGCCAGCTTCTCAAATCAGTGTCAACTCTGCTTTTTTGAATGGAAATATTATTTCAACTGGAGGGAATAATCCAACTATCCGTGGGTTTCAGTATGGTCAAACCATTAGCTATGGAATAGACGTAAAAGAAACGGGTTCTTATGGCACTGGTCCTTTTTCTAAAAGTATTTCTAATTTAACTTGCGGGGGTGTGTATCATTTTAGGGCTTATGCTACAAATACGACTAGTACAAGCTATGGCAGTGATATGACTCTTACTGCTGGAGCTTGTGGTCCTGTTCCAACTTTAACTACCCAGGCTGCTACCTCTATTACTTTAGTTACGGCCACATTAAAAGGAACTGTTACTTCTAGTGTTTCAACTGGTATTCAAAATCCAACAATGAGAGGTTTCCAATATGGAACAACTACAAACTACGGAGCTTATGCTACTGAGAATGGAACCTTTTATCCTGGATCTTATTCTAAACCCATTTTAGCTTTAACTTGTGGCACTCTTTATCATTACCAAGCTTACGCTTCTAATACCGCA
>JBAXFW010000015.1:0-13504 GCA_037139635.1 bacterium
GTTTTATAAAGTTCTTGTAGACAAATAATTTCTGCACCGTGTTGAATTGCCCTCTCAATCATTTGAGTAGTATTTATTAAATTTTCTTTCAAGTCGATAGATACTGCACTTTGTATTCCTGCGACTGTTACAAATTTATTTTTTGACATGACTAAAATATAACATTTTTTTGTGATAAATGGCAAAAACAATAATAATATTCACCACAATAAAATATAAACCTAAAGCATATATAGAAAAAATCCAATTTTTAATTATTAACAATCCCACAATATTCGCAATTATCCCTCCAAAATAAGTAGCTGAAGTTTCTGTATCAGGATAATTCCATGACTTAACTATAGTAGGAATTGACGCTAAAAGATCACTTATAATTGCAAATAAAATCGATAAAGCAAAGTTATTGGTAAGAAACCATAAAAATAAAGCAAATATAGCTAATACTCCACAATATATGTCGAATTTTGTAATTTTCCAATAGCCTTTTTTAATTACAAAAGCAATTATAATTACCAGAATAGGATTAAATCCCGCCATAAATACTGGCAACACCGAAAGACCAGCTCCAGCTTTCACAGACAACCATGAACCAATGAGTGGCGCGAGCGCCCACACTACCCACGAGACGAGATTGGGTTTCGTATTACCACGAAGCATATCTCTTATATAAAAAGAAACTCCAATGAGTTGTATCAATACAGCTATATATCCAATTTTTTCTGAAAGCATTTTGTTTTGTTAAATTTTATTTTTTAGCCACGAGTTCTACGTTTGTTCCGATAGAGATATGATCAATTAATTTGCCATCAATATGAACAATGCTTTCTGCTACTTCTTTGCGACGAGAGTTGTATTTTAATATTTCTATGAAATCTTTTAGATTTATTAATTTTCTTTTTGGAAAACCATTTTTATTTAGATTGTTGGCATTATAATCCTTACTTCCTTCAACTGGAAACATTTCAGATGGTTCAGCGCTAATAAAGTTTAACTCATCACCAAAACTTATTCTATCAAGAGGATTACCGTTTACAAAAACAATCTTGTTTAACATAAGTTTATCGTCAATACCTTTAAATCTTTCAAAAAGATTCACAAAAGTAAATTGCTCACCCTCAAGAGAATTTTTCCCTGCTTGTTTTTCAAAATTATGCATTTTCATTTTTAATTATTTAGATTATATTCCTTCTTCTTTTAATTTTTCGACTAAATCTCTTGCTTTTTTAGAAATTTTATTTGGCATTTTAATATTTAGCCTTATCAACAAATCTCCTCTTTTTCCTTTAGCACTAGGAACACCCTTTTCTCGCACTCTTAAAATCTCATTGATAGATACGCCTTCTGGAATTTTAACTTTAATATTACCATCCAATGTCTCAATTGGATATTCCATTCCTAAAAGCGCATCAGATAATTTAATATTTAAATTCATAACTAAGTCATGCCCATCTCTCTTAAATAATAGATGAGTCGAAACATTTATTTTAATATATAAATCTCCAGGTGTACCTTTTGACACAGCTTCTCCCATTCCTGACATTCGAATCATTTCTCCATCACGAATTCCAGCTGGAATATTTAAAGCAATTTCTTCTTCCTTGCGTAAAACTCCTTTACCATTACATTTTTCACAAACTTCTTTTGGTACTTCTCCGGAACCTAAACAAACTTCACAAATTTTAGTACTAGAAATTGTTCCCAAAATTGTACGTCTTGCTTCGTGAACTTTTCCCTGCCCATTACAAGTCTTACACTTTTCCATTTTAGTGCCAGCTTTCGCCCCCTTACCACCACAAGTAGTACAATTCGAAGTTTTAGTAATTAATATTTTTCTACTAATTCCAAAAACAGAATCTTTGAATGAAATTTGAATTTCCGTAGAAATATCTCGTCCACGACGAGTTTGATTACTACCGCCATTCATACCACCTGCAAAAAAATCACTAAAAATATCATTTAAATTTCCAAAATCAAATCCTGCATTTCCACCTCCCTGAAAACCAGAAAAATCAAAACCATCAAAACCACCTTGTTGTGCCCCACCAAAACCTCCTTGCATATTTTCAAATCCTGGACCATATTGGTCGTATTTTGCACGTTTCCCATCATCAGAAAGTGTTTGATAAGCTTCATTTGCTTCTTTGAATTTTTTTTCATCACCGCCTTTTTTATCTGGATGGTGCTTCTGTGCCAACTTGTAAAAAGCCTTCTTTATTTCATCTTTAGATGCACTTTTATCTACACCCAAAATGTTGTAATAATCTTTATTCATAAATTTATTTATATCATAGGCTCAGCCTCTTGTGAAGTTTTAACATTTTTCGCAACTTGTTCACTTTCTTCACCCTCATCTTCGGCACTATTCTTTGTTTTTGTTTTTCCTTCAATAATAGCTTTCTCTTCAGCGCTTCGAATAATCGTCGCTTCTTCTTCAGCTATTAATTTGGCTGCATCTCCTTTCGGTATCGAATATTTATTACGAGATGCCGTAACAATTTCTTGCCTATAGGATGGATGAGTTGGGGGTAAAACTTTAAGCGTTTCAGCAGAAAATGGATCATACGACTCTCCGTCAATGGTCATTTTAACGTAAATTTCTCCTACCGCAAGGTTGATCATATCCTTCACGTCAAAGACTGGAGCAAATTCTGGTTTCATTTTTACCGCGTCTTCACCACCAATACGGAAAGTAATAACGCTACCACAGTTTCCTAGAACAGCTTGATGAACTCGAGGAAGAATTTGTCCGACATATTGATGAGCTACTGTTAGGTTAAGTGCGTATTTTCGAGCTTCAGATAAAATATTTTCAAAAGTTTGAGTCACGACATTTTGGAACTCATCAACGTATAGATAAAAATCTTTACGATCTTTTTCAGCAATACTAGCACGTTCCATTCCAGCTTGTTTAATTTTAGTTAAAAAGATAGAACCTAGGAAACTAGAATTTTCTTCGCCCAATCTTCCTTTGGAAAGATTAATTAAAATAATTTTCTCTTCATTCATCAATTTTCCAATATCAATTTTATTTTGCTTCTGTCCAAAAATATTTCGAAGCAATGGATCGGATAAAAATTGTCCCAATTTATTTACAAGTGGAATGATGGCATCTGTATCGAATTTCTCAGACCAATCAGCGAATTCGATAGCGAAGAATCTTTTTACCATATCGTCTGTAATATATTCGACAACTTTCTGTCTATAATTTCTATCCGTCAACATTGATATCATTCCACGCATTGTTGCATGTGGATAGTCGAGTAAAGCCAAACAAGTAAAACGAAAAACGTGCTCAAGTCGTGGTGTCCAATTTGCTCCGAATTGCTTTTGGAAAACTTCAATCAATCCTTGAGTCAATTGAAATTTAAATAGTGGATCAACGTTTGAAAGTGGATTAAAAGATGCCGGATAGTCAAGATCAGTCGGATCAATAATACATACATCTTCGATTCGTTCTTTGGGAATGTAATCAAGTATTGCATCGACTACGTCGCCGTGCGGGTCAATCAGACATAGTCCGTGATTATACGAAACATCCTGTCGTATAAATAGTTCCATTAATTTTGTTTTTCCAACTCCAGATTTTCCAATGATATATAAATGCCTTCTTCGATCTACTCTTTTTATACCAAAAATAAACTTCTTTTCTTCAAGGGCAGCCACATAATTAGTACGCCCAAAAAACGAAGTCTCCTCTGGTTTAACCTTTCCAAAAACTGGCAATTCTGGTGGTGGTGGGGCATATTTGATTATTTGAACTCGATTTGGTTTTGGCATCTGTTTTTACATTTTACCACCATTTGCCCTATTATAAAAGCTCTAATATACTTCTTGCTGATAACACTTTTCACAATAAATTATCTCAGGCCTATTAGGAGCATATGAAGTTTCAAATTTTATTTCGCACAATTCTCCCCCATGAAAATGGTTTTTTTTATCACACATACAAGTTCTAGTCCAAAGCTTCAAAGGATTTCTTTTCTTTTGCCTTTGATAGTGACGACAATTGGGACATAGATTAGGAATTGGTAAATTCATTCTACGATAAAAAGATAACTCATCCTTAGTTATTTTAAATGCTTCGGTACATTGTTCGTTACAATTACTTTTATGTTCACACTCAATAACCCTTCCAATTATTGAATCATCAATATCTTTAATGGTTTCGGGTATGTTATTTGTATTTATATCTACGACATAACTCCTTTCATCTTGATCTTTCCATCTATAACCTATTTTTTCTGCTTCAACCTTAGTTAGGGGAAAATATTCTTGAGCAATAGTTTCATTATAACAAAATGGTGAAAGTTCAACAGGAAAAAATTCACCATATCTATAAATTTTTCCATTATTATCTTCATAGGGTATTTCTTTCATGTGTTCAACAATTTTTGGTAATAATTTTTCATATTCTTTTTTGGTGTATTGCTTATTTAAAATACAATATTGCTTATTACGAAGACCAATGCACCCAAAAACATTACTACAACCATGACAAGCGTAACTGTAAAAAACATCATTACCACCCCAAACAAAAATATCAAAGAAAAATCTTTGACCATCAGCCCCAGTATCAACAGATTCATAAATTAAACTAGCATTCTCCCCCAAGCCATATCCATCATAAGAATCTTCTAATTTCATTCCACCATTTACAACAAACTTAAGATCTTTTATGCCGGCCTTTAAATCAAAACAATATTTACAATTTGAAGAATTTGCCAAGTTGTCACCAGTGGAATTTGTTACATTATAAAAACTAGCAAATTTTCTTATGCTTGTTTTTTTTAAATCATTAAACTCTTCTTCTATTTCTTTTAAACTCTTAAAATTATCCAATTTTAATTTTTTAACTTTTTCTTGATATTCTTCTTTTGAATATTGCTTATTAAAAATACAATAAGATTGATTGCGTAGATTTACACACCCAATACAATCCGTACATCCCTTGCATTCATATAAAAAATAACTAGACACACAGTTTTCACAATTTTCACAAAATGCGGAACCGTACATCTTATCACAAGCAATTGAGTCATAACACAATTCTGAATTTGAACAAGCAAGAAGATCTAGGGAATCTTTTGAATGAAGCGTTTTAGTACAAAAAGAAACATTTTCAATTCCCCAACACGCATAACTCAGATAAGAATTTCTTATTTCTCCGCTATGATTACAAAAAAAACTGTTATTTGTTCTGCTATTAAAAAGAGACGGCAAGGGAGCTTTTTCTAATAATTCTTTGAATTGAGTAAAAAATGGTTTTAAAAAATCAACATCAATGCTAGAAGCAAAAGTGTCCCATTTATCTGACCACCAAATATCTCTTTCATAAACTTTAATTTTACTATCTGGTGAAAATGGTGTAATAATATCTTGTCCGCTAAAATCACATTTTCTTTTATACAAAGTTCTTTCATTTCGAAAAGTCATTCTTCTAACAGAACGACACTCTGGACAAAAAGTTGGTGTTGGAACTTTTATTTTTTCATAAAAATTAAAATCCTCCACTTCAATCATGAAATCTTTTTTACAGTTTTGGCATTGCCTTGTTTCGTTTTGCATATAATTTAATAAACTTCTTGTTGATAACACTTTTCGCAATAAATTATCTCAGGTCTGTCTGGAGAATAAGCTGTTTCTATTTTATTACCACACTTGTGACATTTTCTTATAAAGAGTTTGCAGGGAAAAAGAATTTTAACCCTATCAGAGTGTCTTTTTTGAGGTGAAATTCTCGGAATTGGTAAACCTGCTTGTCTATAAAAAGACAATTCTATTTCAGTTATTTTGTAAGCCTTGCCTGTATCTTCACATTTTAATACTTTTTCTAAAATATCATTTTTAACATCTTTGATATCATCCGGAATCTCATAATTAGAAAATTCATAATTAACATTAGAAACATAATCACTCCAAATATATCCCTGCGCCAAGGCTTCTTCTTTTGATAATTCAATAAATTCCCCAGCAGTAGTTTCATTATATCCAAAAGGAGAAAATTCACTGGGGAAAAATTCACCATACCTATATACATTTCCTTTTTTATCTACAAAAGGTACTTCTATCATGTGTTGTTTTATTTTAGGTAAAAGTTTTTCATACTCTTCTTTGGAATATTTTTTATTTAAAATCATATATTCTGCATTACGTAATCCAACACAACCAAAACAATTACTTGAGCTTGTCGTTACTGCAGAATACTCTACATCATTTATTGTCATTTTTTTAAGTGGGTCATTTGAAAGGCAAAACAATAAAACTTTTGAATTATAAGCTCCTCCACTATGAGCAATCTCATATCCAAGCTCAGAAGCCCCCATACACGTGCAATCAAAACAGTCACGCATCCAGCCACAAATAAATAAATTTTTGCTATTTTCAATTTTAGTACTTTCCCAACAATTTTTTGAATTTTTACTTTCAATTAAACAATCACCTGTTGAATTTACAGATTTAAAAATTGTATTTTCTCGATGAGGAAAACTATCCCATATTTTTTTACTTTCAACTTTCCACCACTTACATGATGAGTCTGAAGACAATGGGTGTAATTGTAAAAATTCTTCATACCCTTCTTTTGTATATTGTTTATTAAAAATACAGTATTTTTTGTTTCGTAATCCTATACAGCCAATCACATTATTACAGTTTCTACAGTCGTAAGAAAAAGCTGTATTAAGACAATCTTGAACTTCTTGAGAAAAATGTGTAAAGTAGCAACGTTCAGTATGAATATCATTAGAACAATGATCACTATTTAAAATCCAGTAATTATCAAAGCAGTTTTTACCATAAACTTCATATGTATTATAAGCTGAATCTTCATTGTATAAACCACCTACATTTAAATAACAATTTTTATCATCAGTTTCTTGATTAACCCAATCACTATTTACTACATTAGAATTAAAAATTGAAATATGGGGAACTTTAAAAAATAACTCTTTCCACTGTTCTAAAAATGATCTCGAAAAATCAATTTCGACTCCGAAATCTTTTGGATCCCATTTATCACTCCACCAACATTTTGTACAATACATTTTATACGATTTGTCTGGAGATACTCTAGACACCACACTTTTACCACATAAATCGCAATTTCTTTTATAAAAAACTCTTTCATTTCTAAATGAAAGTCTGCGTTGGTGTCTGCATTCCCAACAAAAAGTAGGCGGTGGAACTTTTATTTTTTCATAAAAACTAAAATCCTCTTGATCAATAACAAAATTATTTTTACAGTTTTGGCAAACTTGCACTGAGGAATTCGAACGTGTTGTTGTTTTGTTTTGCATTTTAATTTATATTTTGCTTATAACATTCTTCACACACAATTTTCTGATATCCCCAATCGGGTGGATAATATGCACTAATGCCCTTCTGACAATAAAAACATTTATGTGGATAAGACTGTAATACAGTAGTATATTTCATATTCTCCTTTATCCTAACATCAAAATGCAATCTTGGTAATGGAATATTATTTTGTTTATAAAAATTAAGCTCATTCTGAGCAATATTAAAACGCCATCCAGTTAGAGGGCAAATTAGTGCTTTATTTATTATATCGTCAGAAACATCTTTTATGTTATCAGGTAATTCACTCGTCCTTATCCCTTCTATATTACTTTCAATAACATCTTCCCAATAGCCACCCAATTTTAGAATATCTTCTTTTTTTGTTTCTGGAAAATACAAAAAACTAGTAGAAAAATTAAATGGACCAGCGGACATTGAGTGCGGTAAAAATTTTCCATATTCTCCACTTTTCTTCATATCAGAAATTATTTTTTCAATAAGTTTTTCATATTCACCTTTTTCATATTGTTTATTTAAAATACAATTTTTTTTCTTCTTTAAGCCGACACAGCCAAAACAATATTCACATTCTAAGCATAGATCTAAATATTCAGAGTACCGAGAAGTAGACCAACTACTATATTTTAGTCCGTATGCATTCATACATCCAGAACAATTGCCTATCAATTCAGAATACCAGCAACCACCAGTATCTATATTAGATTTTTGTTTCATGCCTCTCATGCAATTACAACTATCTTCTGAATCATTTATTGTAAAACAATTATGGCAATCTTTTGTATTAATTAGATTATCACCATGAGAATTAAAAGTTTTCAAATTAAAATTTTCCCTATGAACTACTTCATTTTGAGCTATTTCATTAATACGAATTTTATGTTTTTGAATAGATTTATACGAGCTAAAATTATATTCTTTAATTTTTTGTTCATATTCCACTTTTCCATATTGGATATTTTCTATACAATATGATTTTCCTCGTAAATTCCAGCACATAGTACAATTCTGACAATTACGACAATCTTGCAAAAAATACGAATCGATGCAATCTTTAGAATTTCTAGAGTAAAATAATTTATATGAATTACTACAATTAACTGAATCAAAGCATTTTTCAGAATAAAAACACACGACAACATCAATAGAATTTTTAACCCATAAATTTCTGTAAGAATAATATAAATCTTCGCAAACTTCCATTGAGCGAGACAAATAACAATTTTTAGAATTCCAGACATCATCACACCAATCACAGTTTGTATTTTTCATGCCATTTTGATGTGGATGCGGAACTTTTTCTTGTAATTCTTTTAATTGATCAAAGAAGGGTCTGTTTTCATCATAATCCTGTCCGTAATCCATAGCATCCCATTTGTCACTATGCCATTCGGAAAGTTTATAAATTGGATATCTACTATTTTCCGGCAAAACTGTAATCAAACTATCTCCCGAAAGTGCCGATTTTCCTTTTCGGAATTTACCAAACATCCAAAACGATAAATGTAACTTAACACGGCAAAAAAAACAAATCACTGGGAGCTCAATCCCAACTTTTTTATATAAAGTTAAATCTTCCAGAGTTATTGAAAAATCTTTTCCGCAATGTTCACATGTCCTATTTTGATTTTGCATTCCAGTATTAGATTTACTTATTAAGCGTAGCCTATTCTAAAATTTTTCTTAAAACATCTTCAGGCACTTCGCGCACTTTTGACTGAGGTGCCATTTGTGCACTTGCATTTACATTACTTTGATTTAGTATATCTTCTTTTTTTTCTTCTACTATTTTCTCTTCAATTACTGGAATAGGTCCTTCTATTATTGGAGCAACTTTTTCTTGAACTACGACTAGAGGCTCTTCAATTACTGAATCAGGCTCAATTTTTGGTTCCTTAAATAATTCTTTTACTATTTCAGCATCTTTTTCAATTTCTTCTTCCACTTTTTCAATAAAAGGTTCTTCTACTTTGTTTTCTTTTGGAACATTCATCTTGGCTGAAATTAAATCTTTCAACTTATTCATGTCATCTTGGCTAGCAGATCTATCCTTTAAAGACGAAACTGGTGCTGAAGTTGGTGCATTCAGTTCACTTAAAGACATAGCTTTTGGCTCTTGAATTGTTTTTGAATCCCCGTCTGCATCGCTAGGCGAAGCATTGCGGGTAGGTAAAATTTTATTTTCTGAAAGAGTTTTATTTAAAATTTCTTTCAAAGCAATATTTTCTTTTGGTCTTTCCTTGACTGGGTTATTTTTGAATTGATTTCGAACTGGCTGAACATTGTGTTTGTCCCAATTTTTCTGATTACTAGTTGGTGTATTTTTATTAAAAACTTTTTTAATAGCGGAAAAAATTCCTGGTGTAGTTTTTTGAGGTACGTCGTGAGAATGAGATACAACAGACCTCTTGTCTTCAAAAGAACTATTTACAACATCACCCTTTTTTTGTTCAAACTCAATACCCAAATCAGATAGGGGTTTAAAGAATTTTGATTCATCATATTTAATTTGATTTATAGATCCTTTTATTGGCTTCAACTCTCCAGATTTCAATTTTGCTACACAGTCTTTACAATACACAGGCCTTCCAGCTTCAGGCTTAAATGGGACAGTAGTTTCTTTCTTGCAGATAGAACATACAGCCGGAAATTTTTCTACTCCCCCTACTTCAGTTTCACTTCCAAGTGACATACCACTCCAATTATTTATTTCACGCTCTACAACTTCTTTTGATTTACAATATAGCAATCGAGAAGATTCCAAAACAGCGAGCTCTACCTTTGGGTCACCCTTCACCATAGGTGGCATTGTCTTTGCAGAAAAAGGACGTGAAGTAATACCATCGATCATAAGTTTTAAATAAATTTTATAGTTCGGTAAACTGACAATATCTTGCGGAGTAAATTCTGGATCAAATTCTTTTTCTAAAAATTCTGCATCATCAGCACCACAACGGAAAATCATCATCGTACCTACGTTACCGAAGATAGCATCTCGCACGGCCGAACTTTTATCAGAAATAAGCTGAGCAGTATACTGGTGCGCCACTGTTAAATTTAAGCGATATTTTCGAGCTTCAGACAAAATAGAAGCAAAAGCATCTGTGACGAAGTTTTGGAATTCGTCCACATATAAATAAAAATCTTTTCGGTCATCTTCAGGAATACGAACACGTTCCATAGCGGCTAATTGTATTTTAGTGATTATCATACCTCCGAGCAATGCAGAGTTGTCCTCACCAATACGTCCCTTTGAAACGTTCACTAAAAATATTTTACCTTCGTTCATTATATCGAAAATATTGATTGTACTAATTGATTGTCCAACAACATTTCGAATAATCGAAGTAGAAAGGAATTGTCCAACCTTGTTTTGAATCGGAGCTATGGCTTCATTTCTAAATTTATCCTGCCATGCTTCATATTCATGAATCCAAAAAGCTTTAATGACAGGATCTTTCAAATTTGAAATTATTTTTTGTCGGTAATCTTTGTCCACCAACATTCTTGGAATTCCAAGCAATGTCGTACCAGGAGTATCTAGCAGTGCCAAAATTGCATTATTTAAAATATATTCCATTCGAGCAGACCAAGCATTTGCCCAAATTTTAGTAAAAATTCCCATGAGCCCCGAAGCCACTAAATGCTTATATTTTGGATCAACAAGTTCGAGTACATTAAAACCGATATGATAATCAGTATCAGCAGGGTTAAAATAAACAACATCTTCCACGCGATGTGGTGGAATTGCTGAAAGAATAGCTTCTACGTTTTCTCCGTGAGGGTCAACCATGCAGACACCTTCACCATTCTGAATATTTTGGATAATCATATTAAACATTAATGCAGATTTACCTGTACCTGACTTTCCAAGAATATAAACATGCTGACGCCTATCTTTTCGTTTAATACCAAAAAGCTGGTTTTTATCCCTAAATGTAGTAAGCCCCAAATATGTCAGATCTTTATTTACAGGTATTTGTGGAGTATCCATAAACTAAATTATATCAAAGTTTAGACAAACTAAAAAGCCCCCCGACGGATACGTCGGGGGTTTTTTGAGAAGTTTATTTATTTTCTTCTGGCTTATCACCTTCCTTAAATTCAGCATCACGAACTTCTGATGGCTGTTCTTCAGGAGTCGAAGGTCCTGCTTGACCTTCAGTTGGATTAGCTTTTGCCATAGCCTCACCTATTTTAGACATTTCAGATGAAAGTTCTTCAGTTGCTTTTTTAATAGCCTCTTCATCAGTACCATCCTTCACTGCACGCAAGGCTGTAATTTTATCATTTACACTTTTCTTCACATCCTCAGGAATTTTAGCTTCATTTTCTTTAACAGATTTTTCTGCAGTATAGATAATCATTTCAGCTGTATTTTTTATTTCAACTAATTCCTTTTTCTTTTTATCTTCTTCAGCGTGAATTTCAGCATCTTGTTGCATTTTTTTAATATCTTCATCTTTAAGTCCAGATGATGCTTCGATACGAATCGATTGTACTTTACCAGATGCTTTATCTTGCGCTTTCACATTTAAAATTCCATTTGCATCAATATCAAAAGTAACTTCAATCTGAGGCATGCCTCTATGTGCTGGTGGAATTCCATCTAAAATAAAACGGCCGAGAGACTTGTTGTCAGATGCCATAGGACGTTCACCTTGAACGATATGAATCTCTACGCTTGTCTGATTATCTGCAGCAGTTGAGAATACTTGTGATTTACTGGATGGGATAGTTGTATTTCTTTCAACCAATTTTGTGGCTACTCCCCCCAATGTCTCTATTCCCATTGATAATGGGATAACATCAAGTAGTAATACATCTCGCACATCTCCTGCGAGCACCCCTGCTTGCACTGCAGCTCCGAGAGCTACAACTTCATCAGGGTTGATAGACATATTTGGAGTTTTTCCAAATAGATTTTTAACCGCTTCTACGATTGCTGGCATTCTCGTCTGACCTCCAACCATTATAATTTCATTGATTTCTGCCATTTTAAATGGTGAAGCTTCAAGTGCACGTCTCGTAATTTCAATCGAACGATCAACGTATTCTTTAGCAAGCGATTCCAAAGTTGCTCGAGTCATTTTTAATACTAAGTGTTGAGGAACAGAATCAATTGAAGTTATAAAAGGAATATTAATTTCTGTTTCCATCGTTGTAGAAAGTTCATGTTTTGCTTTTTCAGCTGCTTCTTTTAATCTCTGTAATGGATTGGTCTCTTTTGTAACATCAACCCCTGATTGTTTCTTGTACTCTTCAGCAATCCAAGCAACTATCTTGCGATCTATGTCACCCCCACCCATATGTGAATCTCCGTCAGTTGATTTTACTTCAATAACATCATCTCCAATTTCTAGAACTGAAACATCAAATGTCCCACCTCCAAAGTCATAGACAACTATCTTTTCATTTTTCTTTTTATTAAATCCGTAAGCAAGTGCGGCTGCTGTCGGTTCATTGATAATTCTTTTTACATCAAGACCTGCAATTGCTCCCGCATCTTTCGTTGCTTTTCTTTGTGCATCATTGAAATATGCAGGCACTGTAATAACTGCTTCGGTAATTTTTTCTCCTAATTTTGCTTCGACGTCTGCTTTAATTTTCTGTAATACCATTGCAGAAATTTCTTCTGGACGGTAAAACTTGTCAGACATTTTTACTTTCACTCCACCGTCTTCACCGGCTTCGATTTTAAATGGAGCAGTTGTTCTATCTTTTTGTACCTCTGGATCATCAAATCTATGACCCATATATCTTTTTATTTCAGAAATCGTGTTTTCAGGATTAGTTACTGCTTGTCTTTTCGCAAGTAACCCCACAATGCGATCTCCATTTTTTGCAGTCGCTATAATAGAAGGAGTCGTGCGATTTCCTTCTACGTTTTCTATAATTTTTGGCACACCTCCTTCAATAATTGCTACTGCTGAATTTGTGGTACCCAAGTCGATTCCAATAATTTTACTCATATGATTAGTTGCTAGTTGCTAGTGACTAGTTTCTAGTGAATTTTCTAGAACCTAAAAACTAGAACCTAATTAATTTAATAATGTTTAATTTATTTTATTATCCCGACTTCGACTTTCGGGGTTTGTAAACTAATTACTTTTTTCTTTCTCTAAAATGATCTGATCTATCTGTTTGGATAATGCTTCTTTAACTGTTTGAATGTCATTTATTTTTT
>JBAXFW010000016.1:0-13209 GCA_037139635.1 bacterium
GAACTCCGGTTGACGGATTGAGAACCCGCTGTCCTAACCACTAGACGATGAGGCCTTACTTAAAAAATATAACATTTTTTACAAAAAAATCAAAAAAAAGAAGCGCAACTATGTACGCTTCCGTTTAATAATAGGAAAAATATTTTTTAATTTATTGTGGATAAAACAGGTACTTCAGTTGGTATGATTTCAGCTATGGGCTTATCGTAACTGAATACCCAGTGGGCTTCTTTGGGTAGGTCTATTTTTTTTATTTCGTAATTAAAAGTAAAACCATTCGAATGATAGGTTCCTTTTTCGCCGGTTTTTTTCCCCATGATGGCTTTACCGAGTTGGGAATTGGAGCCAATTATTCTTACACCATCTGGAAGATGATGTTTACAGACACAGACTCCGTCAATGACTGCATATACATGCTCGTCGTTGATTTCAAGTTTTACTCCATTGCCAAGCTCGCAGGTATGGTTTTGTTCCCGTATCTTTACCACGGGAATAACTCTTAGTTTTTTTAGTTGATCAAGTTTGATATTGAGCAACTTTATTGTTTCAGCGTGTGACTTCTCCTTATCTGCTGATTCTTTACTGGAGTCACCGCCTTTATCTTTAAAGGATAGGACAATTCCAAGTTCGTCTTCTATCTCTATTATTTTCTTTTCGATAAACTTGCGACCATTTTCGGTCATGGCAACATTTTGCCCGAAATTTTCTGAGTTTTCCACGTTAAAAATTTTTAAATTGTTTTTAAATTTCTTTAATTAAAAAAATTTGGTTAGCGTTTCCTTAGACACTAACTCATAAGTTAAGGGACTATAATTCCTCATATATACTATGCTTTGTATGTTTTTTGTCAATTAGTCCTCCATTTTGGGTTTATCCAACTGAAGTGAAGAAAGTTCTGGAGAAGAGCCCGCAATACGTAGGACATCCTTGTCTATTTTTTTAAGTTCTTTATCTGAAGTATTGTAATGGTTTACGACAGTGCCTAGAGCATTACCAAGTTTTACGTGGTACTCGTCGTATGATTTTAAATGTTTTCCCAAGTCACCAACCTTTTTAATTATTTCTTTGGCAGATTCTTCGATTTGCATTGCTTTTAGTCCCTGTAAAACAGTTTGTAAATATGCGAGGAACGAAGTAGGGGAAACAATGATAACTTTATATTTTCCAGAAGCACGCTGAATTAGATTTTCTGCATTTTCATCCACGGAGCCAACTTTATTGATAAGTAAATCATAATAAATAGCTTCATGGGGAATAAACATAAAAGCAAAGTCAGTTGTATTTTGTTCAGGTTGAATATATTTTGCTGTTTCGGTAATTCTATTTTTTAAATCATTTACGAAAATAGTTTCTAGACGTTTTTTATCTCCAGGATTTCGCTCTTCAATCATTCGATTGTAATTCTCAAGTGAAAATTTTGAGTCAATAGGAATTATTTTATCTTTTACAAATACAACTGCGTCGACTATGTTGCCATCGGGGAAAGCATATTGCATTTGATATGATCCTGGGGGTAATACGTTTTTTAAAACTGTTTCTAAGTAGTATTCTCCTAAAATGCCACGCTGTTTTGGGTTTTTTAAAATATCTTGCAAGCTTTGTAGTTGATCAGCAAAAGAGATAACTTGTTTATTTGTCTCATCTAAGCGAGTTAATTTCTCAGTCACATCTCGAATAATTTTATTTGATTCTGAAGAATGAAATTGCAGACTTTCGTTCATTTGTTTATGAGATTCACCCAATTTGCCATCGACAGTTCTAGATAGTTCATTTATTTGTTGCATTATAAGCTGAAAGCCAGTATCGTTCTGGGCTTTCTTTTCTGCTTCCTCGGTCGGGGAGTTATTTTTTTTATTGAAGAAAATGTAAACAATTATTCCTCCAACTAAAAGTCCTATTACTATCCATAAAATATTTTCCATATTATTTTCCTAAGTAGTGTTTTAATGTATAAATCCAATCCTCATCTTCAGGGCTTTCTTTTTCTTTTGTATCCAAGAACCATCTTAAATAGCCAGGATCAAGTCGGGCGACTTCTTCTACAGTTTTGCCACTGTGTTTCCCAAAAGAAAATGAATGCATCAGTGATGGGCGGGAAGAAATTTCTATCATTTCTTTTAAAACTTCTTCATCACTAAAATTATTTTCTTTTTTTATTTTATCAAATAATCTTTCAAATAATTTTTCAAGCACAAGGACGTCACCGAGGGCGTCATGAGCTTGTGCTTTAATTTCGATATCTAAGAAATAACGCAAAAATTGAAGTTTGTGTTGAGGGATTTTATTTTCTTTGTCTAGTGCTCGTGCTACGCGCAGGGTACAAATAACGTTTACAGGATTTATATCTTCTTTTTTTATTATGGCTAAATCAAATTTAGCATTGTGTGCAACGAGGATACTTTCCTTATCTTCAAATAGTTTTTTTATTTTCGTATAATCAGTGCTTTTTTTGAAAGGATCTTTGCCTTCAACCATCTTATTTGATATATGGTGCACTGAGGAAGCTTCAGGTGGAATTTTAATTTCTGGTTTGTATAATTCACAGAATTCCGTATCACCAAGCTTATAAGCTAGTTGGCATAAAAAATCTGTGCTATTCACTCCAGTTGTCTCTGTATCGAAAAATATAATCTTTTGCATAGTGCTATTTTACCATATTATTGGTATAATTTGAACATTATGTTACACGAACAAATTAAAAATAATATTAAAGAAGCAATGCTTGCTAAAGATGCTCT
Source organism: bacterium (assembly GCA_037139635.1). GTDB lineage: Bacteria > Patescibacteriota > Minisyncoccia > Phycocordibacterales > UBA9973 > UBA9973. The sequence continues at coordinate 2,739 of JBAXFW010000016.1, forward strand.
AAAGCTTAAGGCGTACAGGGCAATGGTGGCGGCTTTTACGAATGAGCTTGTTGCTAAGAGCAAGAAACCAAATGAATTTTTAACTGATGAAGAGGCTCTCGCTGTAATTACTCGTCTTTCCAAACAGAGAAAAGATTCGATTGACCAATATAGAAAAGGAAATAGAGAGGATTTAGTCAAAGAAGAACAAGATGAGCTATCTATTCTTGAAACTTACTTGCCAAAATTGATGGAAAAGGATGAAGTTTCAAAAATTGCTTTGGCAAAAAAGAATGAACTTAATATTACTGATGTAAAAGAAAAAGGTAAATTGATGCAGGTGTTAATGAAAGACCTGAAGGGTAAAGCCGATGGAATGACTGTGAAGGAAGCAGTAGATATTTTGTTTTAAATTATATGCATACGATAAGACTTCTAACTATACTCGTAGAGCATCACCAAGTGTTGGCATACATTTTGATTTTTTTCGGTTTGGTTTTCGAAGGAGAAATATTTTTAATATCCACTGGAATTTTGGCCCATTTGGGGGCACTAGATATTCATTTTGTTTTTGTATTTATTTTTATGGGTGCATTTGTAAAAACTTTGCTTGGATATTATGTCGGTAAATTGATTCATGATAAATGGCACAATATTAAATTGTTGAAACATATTGAAAAAAGAGTAAATAATATAATGCCAAATTTTCAGGAAAAACCATTTTGGTCAATTTTCATTTCAAAATTTATAATGGGTTTTAATTACATTATAATTATTTTTGCGGGGTATGAGAGGGTTAGTTTTAAGAAATATTTGAAAGCTGAAATAAGTTCTACGATAATTTGGGCACCATCCCTGCTATTTTTAGGATATTTCTTTAGTTCGACGGCGCTTCATATGAGTAGAGAGATTTGGAAATTCTCTTTAATAATCTTGATTTTTGTGATAGGATTTATACTCTTCGACAAATTAGTAGGTTGGTTGTACGAAATTTTCGAGGAATTTTATGGAGAAAAGAAATAAAAAATTAGTTACTCACAATGGATCATTTCACGCAGATGATGTTTTTGCTTGTGCGACATTATCTTTGATGCTTGAAAAGCTAGGACAAGATTTTGAAGTGAAAAGAACCAGAGATGAGGATTTGATAAAAAATGCTGACTATGTTTTTGACGTAGGGGGAATTTATGACCCAGAATTAAACCGTTTTGATCATCACCAAAAAGGTGGGTCTGGACACAGGGATAACGGGATAGAGTATTCATCTTTTGGGTTGGTGTGGAAGCATTTCGGAAATGAAATTACCGGTGGAACTGAAATTTCTAAAAGAGTAGATGAAAAATTAGTTCAAATTGTTGACGCTATTGATAATGGAATGGATATTTCTAGTTCAGTAATACCTAACGTAGTTAACTATGGTATTTATGATATTGTTGCTACATTCCATCCTAGTTATAAAGAAATTAATCCTGACCACGATAGTGCATTTTTAGATATTTTAATTTTTGCTAAAAAATTATTACAAAAAGAAATAGAAAAAGCTCAAGACCAAGAGGAGATTCATCAATATATTTTTAAGCATATTGATACTGCGGCAAAAGAGAGTGGGTTGTTAATTTTAGATGAATATATACCGAGAGTTGAAATATATATTGAATTGATTAATTATCCAGAAATTCTTTTTGTAGTTTCTCCTGGCAGTATAAAAATGACTATGTGGAAACTTATAACACTGCGTAAAGATATGAATTTTTTTGAAAATAGGAAAGATTTACCTGCGATTTGGGGTGGATTAAAAGATGAAGAATTTTCAAAAGCATCTGGAGTTTCAGACGTTGTATTTTGTCACCGAGCACTTTTTTTAGCTGTAACTAAAACAAAAGAAGCAGCAACTAAATTAGCAGAATTAGCATTATTAGCTTAAATTAAAAATATTATGGCATTCATTGATGAAATAAAAATACACGCAGAAGCAGGACGAGGCGGTGACGGAGTTGTTCGTTGGCGTCAAGAAAAATTTGTACCAAAAGGAGGCCCTGCTGGAGGAGACGGTGGCCGAGGTGGAAATTTTTATGTCCAAGCAGTTCGTGATGTCCATGTTCTTTCAAAATATAAAGCTAAAAAAGAATTTTTTGCTGAAAGAGGAGAAGATGGTAGTAAAAAAAGTTTACATGGGAAAGATGGTGAGGATTTTATTTTAGATTTACCTATTGGAACTATCATCACAAGACCTGATACAGAAGAAACTTGGCAATTGACAGAAGAAGGACAAAAAATATTATTATTGAAGGGTGGCTACGGTGGTTTTGGAAATGAACATTTTAAAAAATCTACTAATACGACTCCTCAAGAATGGCGTCCAGGACAAGATGGAGAAACAGGAGATTTTGGTATTGAACTAGAACTTTTTGCTGATATTGGGTTGGTTGGTTTGCCGAATGCTGGAAAATCTTCTTTATTAAATGGTCTCACTAACGCTGATGCAAAAATTGGAGATTATGCTTTCACGACCCTCGATCCCAATTTGGGAGATTTTTATGGTTACATTATTGCTGATATTCCAGGAGTTATCGAAGGGGCATCTGAGGGAAAGGGGCTTGGAGTAAAATTTTTGAAACATATTAAGAGAACAAAAATGATTGCACACCTTGTTTCTTTTGAGAATCCTAATATGATGAAAGTTTATAAAGAAATTCGTAAAGAATTAAGTACTTACGATAAAAAAAATAAACTAGGCGAAGATGGATTGGCAGAAAAAGAAGAAATAATTATTTTGACCAAAACTGATGTAATTGAGGATCCTAAGTTTGTTGCAAAAAAATTAAAAGATTTTGAAAAACTTAGTGAAAAGGTTTTTGCTATATCTCTATATGATGATAAGTCTATAAAAAAACTTCGAGACGAGTTAGTTAAAATTCTTAAAAAGAAAAAATAAATTGTGATATAATTTAGCTATGTCGAAGAAATATTATCCAACAATTGGTTTAGAAATTCACGCAGAGCTTAAAACACAAACTAAGATGTTTTGTGCTTGTCGTAATAATCCAGACGAAGAAAAGCCAAATGTAAATATTTGTCCAGTGTGTATGGCGCACCCTGGTTCACTTCCTGTACCAAATAAAAAAGCAATTGAGAATGTAATTAAAGTAGGTCTAGCACTTGGTGCAAATATTGCAGATTTTACTGAGTTTGATAGAAAGAATTATTTTTATCCTGATATACCAAAAGGTTATCAAATTTCTCAATATAAATATCCGATAGTTTCAGGAGGTAGATTGGCAAATTTTGATATTACTCGAGTGCACTTAGAAGAAGATACAGCCAACAATAAGCACAGGGATGGAGATACTTCGACTACGCTCAGCACAGGCTTTTCTCTTATTGATTTTAATCGAGCCGGCGTGCCTTTGATGGAACTTGTTACGGAGCCAAATACTTTTGATACTGACAATGAAGAAGTTGCTAAAACAACTTCCAATTTTGCTAAAGAATTACAATTAATTCTTTGGTATTTAGGAGTCTCCGAAGCAAATATGGAAAAAGGAGAAATGCGAGTGGAGGCCAATATTTCTGTATCTCGAGATAAAAATGTTTTAGGTACAAAGGTAGAAGTTAAAAATTTAAATTCTTTTAAAAGTGTTGAGCGAGCTATTAAATTTGAACTAGAAAGAATGGTGGCATTGCATGAAGAAGGAAAAGGGGATGAGATAGTACAAGAGACTCGTGGCTGGGATGATGCTAAGCAGAAAACCTTCTCTCTGAGAAAAAAAGAATCGAGTCATGATTATCGGTATTTTCCAGATCCTGATTTAACAAAAATGAAATTACATGAAGCTTTTGATTTAGAGAAAATGAAAAATGAATTGCCTGAATTACCAGTTGCTAAAAGAGATCGATATAAAAAAGATTTTGGCATTAAAGATGAAGACATAGAGAGTTATATCAATGATCCTGAACTTGGTAAGTGGTTTGAAGAAATTTCAAAAATTCTTATTTCTCCTGAAAAAGTAAAAACAGCTTCAAATTATATTACTTCAGACTACTTAGGATTAAAGAAAAATAATAAAGAAACAAAAATGCCAAGTTCTGCTAATTTTGCAGAATTGATTAATTTATTATCAGAAAATAAAATTTCTTCTCGAAGTGCAAAAGATATTTTGGCAATGATAGTAGTGCAAGATGAATCACCACAAAAGATCGCTGAAGAGAAAAATTTAATTCAAAAAAATGACGAAGGCTCTGTAAAAATAATTGTTGAGAAAATAATTAGTGAAAATCCTGATATAGTTATTATCTATAAGTCTGGTAAGGAAAATGTAATAATGTCACTTGTTGGGAAAGTAATTAAAGAAAGTTCTGGTAGTGCAAATCCACAAATTGTTATTAAGTTACTTAAAGAAATGTTAAAATAATATTATGAAAACATTAAGAGAATATATCAAAGAAGCAGATGAGGGTGGAGTTGCTATTGGCCACTTTAATATTTCAAACTTAGAAGCCTTGCATGGAATTTATGCTGCAGCGAAAAAATTAAATTTGCCTATCATTATCGGAGTTTCAGAAGGCGAAGAAGATTTTGTCGGTAGAGAAGAGGTTGTCGCACTCGTGCGAGCAATTCGAGATCGAGATAATTATCCTATTTTTCTAAACGCTGATCATCATTATAGTTTTGAAAAAGTTAAAGCGGCATTAGATGCAGGATATGATGCTGCTATTATTGACGCTGTGACTTTACCATTAGAAGAAAATATTGCATTAACAAAAAAATGTGTAGACTATGCACGAGAACTTTCTATTAAGGAAGGTAGGGATATTTTAATTGAGGCTGAAATTGGCTTTATAGGAACATCATCAAAAATTTTAGATAAAATGCCTGACGGCGTAAATGAAGCAACAATGACAACACCAGAAGATGCCAAACATTTCGTAGAACAAACTGGTATCGATTTACTAGCTCCTTCTGTCGGCAATGTTCACGGCATGGTACGAGGTGGCAATCCTCGTCTTCATCCTGAGCGTGTAAAAGCTATTCGTGAAGCTGTTGGGATACCATTAGTATTGCATGGAGGATCTGGTTCAATGAATGAAGATTTTACTGCTTGTATTAAAAATGGTATCGACATTGTTCACATAAATACCGAAATTAGAGTAGCTTATAGGGATGCTGTAAAAAAAGCATTAATAGAAAACCCTGAAGAAGTTGCACCGTATAAAATTTTAAAAGGAGCTGTACTCGCAGTTGAACAAGTAGTTGAAGCTCGTTTGAGACTATTTAATGGAATAGAGTAGGTTTTGACAAAATTTCATTATTTTGGTATTACTGAATTAGAGTACTAAATATCTTGTTCTTTTAAAACAAGGTATTCTAGTTAAAAATTTTTATTTTTTTTCTAATCCTTTAAATTAACGAAAAATGAAAAACAAAATTTCATTGGTGATTGGAGCTTTGCTCTCACCGGTATTACTTCATGCAAGTGAAGCGAATCTCGTTATTCCAGATGGAATACGAGAACAGACAATCCTCTATTGGGGATTTTTAATTACCATGGCTGGTTTTATGTTTGGCCTTTATCAATTTCTAAAGGTAAAAAGAATTCCAGCGCATAAATCAATGCTCGAAGTAGCTCAAGTAATTTTTGAAACTGCCAAAACCTATCTAGTTCAACAAGGAAAATTTCTGATGATCCTATTTGCTTTCATTGGATCTGCCGTAGCTTTTTATTTCGGTTGGCTTTCAGATGCGAACTTTGGTTTTGGTGGAGTGTTGATGATACTTGGATGGACCGTAATTGGTATACTTGGGTCTTATAGTGTCGCTTGGTTTGGTATTCGTATGAATACTTTAGCTAACTCAAGAATGGCATTTGCTTCGCTTGAACGGAAACCAATCAAACTTTTAAACATTCCATTAAATGCGGGTATGAGTATTGGTGTTGTATTGATCTCTCTTGAACTGATTATGATGCTAATAATCCTCATGTTTGTGCCTGGTGAATATGCCGGTGCAAGCTTTATTGGTTTTGCTATTGGTGAATCACTTGGTGCTTCTGCTCTTCGAATTGCTGGAGGAATCTTTACAAAAATTGCTGATATTGGGTCTGACCTAATGAAGGTAATTTTTAAAATTGGCGAAGATGATCCACGAAATCCTGGCACTATTGCTGACTGTGTCGGCGATAATGCTGGCGACAGTGTTGGCCCTACTGCTGATGGTTTTGAAACATATGGTGTGACTGGCGTTGCGCTTATTTCATTTATCGTTCTTGCTGTGAAGGATCCGATTGTGCAAGTTCAATTGCTTACCTGGATTTTCGTGATGAGAATTTTTATGATCATCACTTCCATCATTTCATTCTGGATCAATAATGCCATCAGTAAATTTCTTTATTCTCACGCAGATGACATTGATTTTGAAAAACCATTAACGTCATTAATTTGGATTACTTCTGTTTTGTCGATTCTGGTTACCTTTATGATTAGTTTTCTAACTATCAAAAGTTTACCTGGTAATTTATGGATTGTACTTTCGATTATCATTAGTGCGGGCACCTTAGGTGCTGCATTAATTCCCGAATTTACAAAACTTTTTACTAGTCCAAAATCGACTCATGTAAAAGAAGTGGTTGTAGCTTCACAAGAGGGTGGTGCATCATTAAATATCCTTTCAGGATTAGTCGCTGGAAATTTCAGTGCATTCTGGCAAGGAATGGTATTTTTTCTGCTTATGTTTATAGCATATTTTGCTAGTACATTTGGATTAAATTACTTTATGATTTATCCATCCATTTTTGCTTTCGGTCTTGTTGCTTTCGGAATGCTTGGTATGGGACCAGTAACCATTGCCGTAGATAGCTATGGTCCAGTTACAGACAATGCTCAATCAATTTATGAGTTGTCTTTGATTGAAGAAATTCCAAATATTAGTTCAGAGATTCAAAGAGATTTTGGTTTTACTCCTGATTTCAAAAAATCAAAACATTATTTGGAAGCTAACGATGGAGCTGGTAATACCTTCAAAGCTACTGCTAAACCAGTCTTGATTGGTACTGCTGTCGTAGGTGCAACTACAATGATTTTTTCGCTCATTTTGGTGATTAAAAAATCATTGGGCATTGAACCAGAACAGATTCTTAATTTGTTGAATCCTTACACCATCCTTGGATTCTTACTTGGTGGTGCAGTGATTTATTGGTTTTCTGGTGCATCTATCCAAGCTGTTACCACGGGTGCAAGTAGGGCTGTAGCATTTATCAAGAAGAATATAAATCTTGATCCAAATGCTCCCAAAAAAGCGGATATTGCTAAATCAAAAGAGGTTGTAAAAATTTGTACTCAGTATGCCCAAAAAGGTATGCTGAATATTTTTATCGCAATATTTTCTTTTGCATTAGCATTTGCATTTTTATCTTCACCAACTGGATTGACTGACAATATGACTGGTGCAGAAAAATTAAATTATGCTTTGCCAGTTTCTCTTTTTGTTAGTTACCTTATCTCCATTGCATTTTTTGGACTCTACCAGGCTATATTTATGGCCAATGCTGGTGGCGCTTGGGATAATGCAAAAAAAGTTGTTGAGGTAGATATGCAGGAAAAGGGGACTGAATTACATGCAGCTTCTGTTGTTGGAGATACTGTTGGTGATCCATTTAAAGACACCTCTTCTGTTGCCATGAATCCGATTATCAAGTTCACAACTCTGTTTGGATTACTTGCAATGGAAATTGCGCTTTCGGTGAATTTCAGACCAGTAGCTCACTACATCGGAATGGCATTTTTTGCCATAGCACTTTATTTTGTTTATCGATCATTTTATAAAATGCGAATCAGGGATTAACTGATGTAACATTATTTTTTTACAGCCTTTCTTTTTAGGAGGGCTGTTTTTTATTTCATATTTTTTGTTTTTTAATATATAATTCATATTAATTATGAACATGAAAGAACAAATACAAAAATTTTTCAAAGGAGAAGTAGAAGATAGTGAAGAAATTTTAAAAACATATTCACATGACGCTAGTCTTTTTGAAGTGAAGCCCCGTTTAGTTTTATTTCCAAAAGATAAAGAAGATGTAAAAAATATTGTTCGTTGGGTAAATGAAAATAAAGACAAATATTCTGATCCAAAATTAAATGAAGGATGGAAAGAACTTTCTATCACAGCAAGATCTGCTGGGACATGTATGTCGGGCGGGGATTTAGGTGAATCTTTAATTTTGGATTTTACAAGACACATGAATCAGCTTGTTGGTTGGAAAAAGAATTCAGAAAATTTTCACAGCTTAACCCTTCCCGGAGTACCGGTTGGGACCCTCACTGATAAAAATTTTCTAAATTCTTCTTCCATTACAGTGCAACCTGGAATGTATTATCGCGATTTTGAAAAAATAACATTAGAAAAAGGCCTTATTTTGCCTTGCTTTACCGCTTCAAAAAGTTTAAATGCTATGGGTGGTATGTATGGAAATAATTCTGCCGGTGAGCGAACTTTGAAATATGGCAAAACTGAAGATTATATTTTAGAGGCAAAAGTCATATTTTCTGATGGTAATGAATATGTCGTAAAGCCTTTAAATGAAGAAGGGTTACGAGCTAAAATTTCTCAAAATGATTATGAAGGAAATGTTTATAAAAATATTTATGAACTTATCCAAAAAAATAAGAATGAGATAAAAGAAGCGAAGCCAAAAGTTAGTAAAAATTCTGCAGGCTATTATCTTTGGAATGTTCTTGGGGAAGGTGATTCATTTTTTGATTTAAATAAATTATTAGTTGGTTCTCAGGGCACACTCGGTATTACGACTGAAATAACTTTTCGTTTAGTTCCTAATTTTAAGTATTCAAAATTAGTGGCAATTTTCATGAATGATTTAGAACCATTAGGAAGATTGGTAGATGAGATTTTATTTTTCAAGCCTGAGACGGTGGAAACATATGATGACAAGACTATGAAATTAGCTGTTCGATTTTTTCCTGATTTTTTGAAAAATAAAGGTTTTGTTAAGATGTTTAAATTTATGTGGAGTTTTATGCCAGAGCTTGGAATGACGATCACTGGTGGTTTCCCAAAACTTATTTTATTAGTTGAGTTTGCAGGAGAAAATGATGAAGCTGTAAATCAACAATGCATAAAATTAAAAGAAAAATTAAAAAATTTCAAAATTAAAGTTCATATTACAAAATCTAAAGCTGAAGCGGAGAAATATTGGGACATCAGACGTGAGAGTTTTGCCTTACTTCGCAAGCATGTAGCTGGCAAAAGAACTGCACCATTTGTGGATGACATAATCGTTCGTCCAGAGTTTTTGCCAAAATTTATTCCAGAACTAAATAATATTTTCAGTCATTATGATTTGACCTATACGATAGCGGGGCATGCAGGGGATGGAAATTTCCATATTATTCCACTGATGGATTTTAATAGAGAAGATACAGCAAAAATTATTACAGAAATTTCTGATAAAGTTTATGATTTAGTTATACAATACCATGGTTCGATTACGGCAGAACACAATGATGGAATTATTCGAACACCCTATTTAGAAAAAATGTATGGCAGTCATATTATTTCGATTTTTCAACAGATTAAAAATATCTTTGATCCAAAAAATATATTCAATCCTGGTAAAAAAGTAGGTGGCACAAAAGAGTATTTAGTGAATCACATAATAAAACCCGACCATCCCAAACAAGACCACAAAATATAGATTTAGTAATTTTAGGCATATTCTTCGATTTAGCCTTGCATTTTTTATATTTTCGTATATACTTTCATTCATGTTAGCTTTAAATGCAAAAATTAGAGACGTAAAGAGTAGTTTAGACAAATTGAGAGAGGCAGGTGAATTACCAGCTGTTTTTTACGGTATGGGTAAACCTTCTACTTCAATTTCTATTATGAAAAATGAATTTAAGAAAATCTGGCGTGCCGCTGGAGAATCTTCTACAGTTAAAATTACTACCCCAGAAGGAGTTATCGATGTTTTAATCCATGACGTACAAGTAAACCCTGTTACAGATGAGCCAATACATGTTGATTTTCTAGTTATTGATATAAATAAGACAATCAGCGTTGAAGTTCCTTTGGAATTTTCTGGAGTTTCTGGGGCAGTAAAGAATGGCACAGGTACTTTGGTTAAAGTATTGCACGAAGTTGAAGTTGAAGCTTTGCCAAAAGATCTACCACATAATTTTACAATTGATATTTCAAGTCTTGTAGACCTAAATAGTCAAATATTAGTTTCCGACATTGTATTACCTAAAGGAGTTACTATGATAACTAAAGGTGAAGAAGTTGTCGCTTCTATCGCAGCTCAAGTTGAAGAAAAAGAAGAGACTACTCCCGTTGACTTAACTGCTATTGAAGTAGAAAAGAAAGGAAAGAAAGAGGAAGCTGAAGGAGAAGCTACTCCCGCTGAGGAAAAAAATTAATTTCTAAATATGCTATAATAAAACTATGACACGAAATTCAGTCATAGTTTTTTTATTTATA
>JBAXFW010000017.1:0-12921 GCA_037139635.1 bacterium
TCTCATAAAGATAATTCGCTCCTTCGATTTGTCCTTGTGACCATTTCCCTTTCGGATCAGAATTATTTACCGGATTTCCATTTGCATATGAATAGCTATTTTGCACCTGTGGATTGTTTAAGAAATTTGCAAAAGTATCTTTGTCTTGATCAAAATTCCAAAACATCGAATCCTGTGATATGAACCTCCCTCTTGCTCCATCATAATACCTGGCATTGAGATAATCAAGACCGGTATCAGAGTCTGATATTTCTCCAATGTATTGTCTTTGTTCGGTATGGGAGCCTGATGAGACTCTTTGGGCTCCATATGGATAGTAATCAAGACTTTCAACGACTGAGCCACTGCTATTAGAAACGGCACTAGTAGAACCTAAATGGTCAGCGTGAATGTAATATGGAGTGACCACGGAAATGAGATTGTGATACTGATTGTATTCAACTGTTGTTTCAATGGTGGCGACTAATTGTGAACCGGCGTAGATTTGTTTGGTTTTCTTAGGACTTAAAACTACCCCTGCTTGAGAATATGTATTGTAATAATCATTGGGATAGATAGCAGTACTAATGAGTTTAAGTGTATTGTTGGATAATTTATGATATAGGTCACTTGTTGCTCGTTCGCCACTTGAGTCATAGGTATAATCAGAAAGATTTGTGCCGATTTTTACTTCAGTTAATTGATTATTGTAATTCCAAGCATTAATAATATTACCATTGGTCAAAAGATTTCCGTTGTCATCGTAGGTATTATTGGCACCACCGATCGAAGTCGCGGCATGCGGATTGGCTTTTAAATTTCCAGTATTGCCAAGGTAAGAATAATTGCCAGCCGGACCAGAAGTTAAATTACCAATTGGATCATAGGAAAATGATTGACTATAAGTGCCACTAACATTAATCAGACGATATAAATCATCGTAAGTATAATTAACGGTTTTGGCACTGGCAGTATTTGAGGCATCCATAATTTGAGTAATATTGCCAGCATTATCGTAAGTATAATTTAGGTCTTGGAAATTACTTCCATTACCTATTGTCTGGCGACGAGTCAAACGATAAAGTTTATTGATATCATAAGTATTGGTCGTGACCAAGTTTGGATAATTTTCAGTCACAACTTGATTCATCGGATTGTAATCAAAATTAGAAATGACATTGACGAAGGCACCCCCTGATTCTTTTCTTTCAATTTTTTCTAATAAACCTGCTATGTTGTATGTGTATTTTACTTGACCGCCATCAGGATAAACTAAAGTCAAAAGATGACCCAAATAATCATAAGTATAAGAAGTAGTATAAACTACTCCTGCAATAGTTTTATTTTCATTAATGACATTACCATTCGTATCGTACGAATAAGTTGTTAACAATCCTGAAGACTGATTTATGACACACAATTTACCTACTCCATTATAACAGCCACCATATGTATAAGTTTTATCAATACCACCAGTTGCTGTCGAATCTTCGGTTAAAATCTGATTGAGATCATTGTACGTATAATTAACTATTTGTGATTTTGGATCGATCGTTTTAATTAAATTTCCAGCTGAATCATAAGAGTAAGACCAAGAGCCAAAAGATGTATCAGTTAGGGCATGCAAATCTTCTGCACTCAATCTTCGGCCGAGAGAATCATAGGTAAAATTACGAACATTTCCAAGAGCATCCGTAATCTTAGCTAATTTTTTATTTAAATTCCATTCATAGTTTGTAGTATAAATAGAACCATTATTTATTTCTTCAACTTTAATTAAATTACCATAAGCATCTTTACAATAATTTTTAATTTTCCCATTTTTATCAACGGTAGTTGTCTTCCAATCATCATAGGAATATGCGATAGTTCCAGTCGAGTCAACAATCGTAGAGATACGACCAACTGGATCATAAGCATTATTAGTGTAAAGTGCTTCAACATTTGTCCTTGTGGTCATTTGATTGCCAAAACTATTATAAGGCAATGATTGTTTCAAAACTTGTCCTTCAGAGTTATAGACGATATCTTTGACATTAAAATTATTCAGGACTTCTGCTTCATTGCGTTCTTGAATCAATCTACCAAAACCATCGTAGTACTCATAAGACACAACATTGTTCATCGTATCTAAATAATCAATCTTTTTAAGATTCATTGATTTAGTAGTATCGACATAGACATATGAAGTTTTAACAATAGGACTATATGGAGAGACAAGGCTTGGAATTTTTTCCTCAGTCACCCGGCCAAGTCCATCATAACTCGTTTGATAAATAAATTGATTTTGGTCTATTATTTGTTTTACTTTTCCGATAGTATAATCATATTCATACTTAAAAATTTGTCCGAGAGGATTCTTGACACTTATAGGATAAAGATTAAAAGAATCATAAGCATAAGTAGTCATCTTACCAAGAGGATTAGTTTCCGAAGTAACTAAACCATAACCATTGTATGTTTTTTTATTTGTAATATATATTTCAATTGGATTTGGTGGCAAACTATCGTAAACCCACTGTTCCCCCTTCGTCAGATTGCCATGTTCGATTAAGCCAGCAGAAAGTGAATCATAATAATTTTTGGCAACTGCTACCCTATTCCCAAAGTGATCATAAGTTTTATCTTCATAAGGCAGATAAGTAACATTATCAGAAGTCTTGGCATATGAAATTGTTTCAGAAGAATCATCATTTCCAACATCTGTAAATGTGCCATCATTGTTTGCATTTACTCTGCCATAATTAATTTTCTTTATTAAGTTGCCATGGTCGTCATAAAGATAAGTAACAGAAGTATCGACATGACTATTGTTGCCATCATAATTTAAATTCGTTTCGCGAATTAATTTTACAAAATCAAAAACATTTCCAAATTCATTTTTAATGTAAGAATGATCCCATTTATTTATGGTTACATTGTAAAGATTCCCGAGTTTATCCCACTCTTCAATTCGATAAACTTTCCCAATTTTAGTCCGATAATCTTCTGCCCCACCAAGCCCATCATCTCTATTGTTGCCTTGATGATAATATTTTTTTGTAATATTTCCCAGTGAATCAGTTTTCGTAACGATACCAAAACCAGCAAACCTTTTTGATGGGAAAATATAACCATCAGAATAATATTTTCCATTTTCATATGAATAATTTGTAGTGCTAATAGGATTTACTAAATCATTATAATTAACAGAATCTACTACTGGCACACTCTGTGGCATACGCGCACCACTTGAAAAAAAGTTTGTAATTCCTTTTTCTTTATATTTAATACCAACTGTCCCACCCGTAGATGTCGTAATTGAATTTAAAATAACATCCTTAATTCCAGCATCGATAAAGACCGTTTGATCTGGACCATTGTAAGGTGAGCCACCATCATTTGGAAAGGTTCTATCGTCATTTCTGCTCCCATTACATGTGAGTTGCGTATCACATGTAGCAACAAAATCTGTTAACCCGTCATTGTTAATATCAGCGAAAAATGAAGAAGCATCTAAGCTAAGTCCATATGGAACATTTTTTATATCTAGAAAATGTGGCATATCCCAATTTGGGTCACGCACAAAACCCACACCTGTATTTATAAAAACTGTTCTGGAAGAATCATCAAATTCTGACCCATCCCCTTTATCAAATGAACCAATTCGGGTGGTAACAAAATCAGATAAGCCGTCATTATTCACATCAGTAAAAATTGTATTTAAAGATAATATATAACCAGTCGGAGTACCAGAAGAATCATTGTGTGGCATATCCCAATTTGGGTCGCGTACAAAACCATGACCATTGTTTATGAAAACAGTTTTTGTTTGGTCATTATAAGGTGAACCACTTCCAGCTGAAAAACGAGACATCTCTGTATATATAAAATCAGGCAAGCCATCATTATTAAGATCAGTAAGAGTCGAAGCATAGTCAGCCAAAGGAAGACCGGTAGTTATACCCATTTTAGAATAATATGGCATATCCCAATTTGGGTCGCGTACAAAACCATGACCATTGTTTATAAAAACAGTATCAATTCCATCATTATAAGGTGAGCCACCATCACCATCAAAAGCAATGGCACCAGTATTAATAAAATCAACTAAACCATCATTGTTAAGATCCGTAAAAGTTGAGTTTGCTCCAAAAAATAGTTTATAAATACCATTATGATTTTTATATGGCATGTCCCAATTTGGGTCGCGTACAAAACCATGACCATTGTTTATAAAAACAGTATCAGTGTAATCATTGAGAGATGAATCACCATCATTTATGAAAGCTTCATTGTTATTTACGCCAGTTTTAATCATGCAAACAAAATCTACGTAACCATCGGCATTCACATCAATAAGGGCAGAATTTGTGGCAAGTGGAATAGCATATTTTGTTTTAGTAGAATAAGGCATATCCCAATTTGGGTCGCGTACAAAACCATGACCATTGTTTATGAAAACTGTTTTAAAATAATCATTGTATGGTGAGCCACCGTCATTCACAAAACCGTAATCATTTGTCACAACAAAATCAACCAAGCCATCATTGTTGATATCAGTGAAAGCAGATTTATTGTCTAATATATGTCCAAAATTATTAACTGAATTTGAATAATACGGCATATCCCAATTTGGATCTCGCACAAAACCATGACCATTATTTATAAAAACAGTTTTAGTTTTATCATTATATGGAGAACCTCCATCGTTTTCAAATTTTTCAGCAGTTGTATTAACAAAATCAATTAAACCGTCATTATTGATATCAATAAAAATTCCATTAGCCCCTATCTCGTTTGGTTTTGACAAATCTGGCCTTATCATATTTGGCCCAGAAATAAGCTCCGTCGGAGTACCAGCAGCATTTAAATAATACGGCATATCCCAATTTGGGTCGCGAACATAATTATAAGACCCTTGTTCATAATTAAAATCAGTTATTTTGGGATTACTTGGAACTGAATTATCAACAATTTCTTGCAATAAAGAAAGACGATTAAACTGTGGTAAAGAATATAATATATTGTAAACATGCACTGTGGTGTTATTGAAAGATACTTCAACTGTACTTAATTTCTTTGTGCTTTTTATTGCAAAATTTGAACCATATTGAGTAATTTTATTACTTTCTGATCTTGAATAAGTTAAGACAATACTATAAGGTCCATAAGTCATAGTATTTGGATAAATTTGTCCTTCTTCTTTAAAATAGGTATATGTAATTTGATTGTTATTTAAATCAGTGATAGAGGTTATGTTCCAATTGTAAATTTTACTTACATTAGTAGGGTCATATTGCCTTGATGAATTATCTAATCCAAAAACATAAACTAATCCTTCTTTTGTTTTCATTGTCCAGGAACCATCTTGATTTTTTACATAACTTAAAAATGACCCACTGGCATTTTGTGTTCCATAAGTACCGATACCGTTGCTGTCGATATTGATAGGATCGAGCTCACCCGACAAGGAAGAATAAAAATAATTTCCTCCGTACATTAAGCCAGTTCCCTTTCTATTTAATTGTCTGATGTAAGGCAGAGAAAGATCCCAACCATAACCAGTAACAGAGTTTTTAGATTTATTTTGAGAATCATAGTTTAAGGAAAGTTCTGGATTCATATTTCGAAAAGGTGGTAATGGAAAAGAATATGAATACATGAAGGCTCCAGAATGTTCATCTACTTCTCCTAAGTTTGCTTTTTGAGATTCTAATTTTTGTGATATATTTTTATCACCTGCAGTAATACCATCTTTTACTGGCAATTTTTCTTCATCTGTCGGGTCAGTCAAATCAACAGTGGTAACATCTCCTTCTGTATTTCCATCTTTAACTTCTGGTGGTACAACCTCATCGACAATAGCCGCTGTATCGCTTGTGACGGAAACGACGCCCTCGGCTGAAGTTGGGTCGACAACCTGAGCAAAGCTAGGATAGATAGGGACAATAATAAAAGAAACCATTAGAAGCAAATTGATAAATTTCATTGCCTTAGGAAACCTTATTTTCATTTTCATATATGCAAATGCTACTGGATAGTATAAACTTTGTCAATATATATAAATAAGAGCTTCACCACTTACATAAAAGGAAAAACTGCCCGCAAATAATTTTTGCACATGGAAAGTATGGTTCGCATCTAGAAAGGAGTTATTAGAAAATAAGGATTAAACTTCTTAGCTATTTTTATTCAAAAACTTATTTATTAAAAATTCTGTAAATAATCTCATCTCTTCTTGAAAGAGCTTAGTTTTAACAACTGCTTCTTCTTTTGATGTAATTTTTTTTGAATTTTTTACTCCAATACTCTCAACTGTAAATGCTCCAAATAAACCCATATTATCTAAATGTAATAAAGCATCATTTGTAGAAGTTCTCATTTTATTAAATTCTTCAAGAAGAGGTTCAATTTTTAACCTAAATTTTAAATTTTCCTGTTTCCACTTCTCTCCTAATTCTTTATTTGTTTTATCTTCAGCCCATCCTTGAGGAGCGGGAGCATACACCCTGACATAAGGAAATCCATAACCTTCCCCACCTGACTCATTAGTGTGTCCGGCACAGGACGATTCAGTAGGAAAATCCATAGCTCGAAAAACAGCTACTGTCTCCTTAATGCCTTGATCAATTTTTAATCCAAGCTTATCAGAAAGATTTTCCACCTCTTTTCTAGCGACATCTAGTTTTTGTAACTCTTCAGATATATTTCTGTTTTCCATCTTGAATTTTTCAGACATAGATTTATTATACCAAAAGTTCCCTGTCTCTAACAGATACAAAAATTGAGCTATATAAACACGAGACAAAACGAAAGCGGAGGGTGAGGGATTCGCCGATACTGCGGCGGGTACTTTTCCACCTCGTTTCACTCGTACGGAAAAGTCTTTCGAATCCTCCGAAAAGTACGCAGGTACTTTTCTACCCTCAAGCTAAATAAATTCGCTTCACTCATTATTTTGCGGAGGGTGAGGGATTCGAACCCTCGATGATCTTTCAACCATACAGACTTTCCAGGTCTGCGCACTAGACCGCTATGCGAACCCTCCGTATAAACAATCTACCTTATTTCCAATAAAAAAGAAAACTTATTTCGCAAGGACAGTCCTTGTAAGAGGCTTTAAGGAAAAAACTTTTTCGGCCATTAACCAACGATTGATGACAGGACTCAACGTCAAAGCGAAACCAACATTCCCTGCTAAGTGAAGTAATGTAAATGGAATTTGAAGAATTAGTGCTGTAAACATCGTTTCTCCAAAAATTGGTGCAAATATAACTCCGGTAATTAAATCAAAAGTAATTGTGGCAAATACTGCAAACATTACAAAATTTAATGGAGATGATTTTATTTTTGAAAAATAAAATGTTGATACAGCTCCTATAAGACCATAAGTAATTCCTGCTATCCAAGTCCAAGAACCAAAATGAGTAATAGCGTCATACAAAAAAATACTAAGAAAACCAAAAGAAAAACCTAATAATGCACCATACTTACGGCCAATGGGCATGATCGAAGCCATTATAGGCTCGACATTTGGTGCTCGAAATGGAATAAAGCGAAATAACAAACATCCAACGAAAACAGTTAAAATTTTAAGTTTATTCTTCATCCCATTAGAAATTATACTTGTAATGTTTTGCTCCAGACTTAATCTCGTTGACTTTATAACGGGATAAGTTGGTTCCCTATTATATCATTTTTAAAAATTCTGCCTCATCGATTATTTTTATACCTAACTTTTGCCCTTCTGTAAACTTTGAGCCTGGTTCGTCCCCCACTAAAATGTAGGACGTATTTTTTGAAACTGAACTAGACACTTTCCCTCCTAAATTTATTATTTTTTCTTTAGCTAATTCTCGAGACATAATACTAAGTGTCCCAGTTAAGACAAAAGTAAAACCAGTAAACTTACCAACTTTTTTCTTTTCAACTTTTTCAATCACTACTCCATTTTTCTTTAACTTTTCAATGAAAACAAGATTATTTTTATCTAAAAAATACTCATGCAAACTTCTCGAAACAGCTGGCCCAATATTTTCAATACTATTTATTTCTGTTAAATCTTTAGTTACAGAAGAAATTAATTTTTCTAAAGTTCCAAAGTTATTTGCTAAATCACGAGCCGTCTCTTCACCCACATGTAGTATCCCCAATGCCCACAAAAAACGCCCCAAAGAAATTCTCTTTTTCATTGATATTTCTTTGATAATATTTTCCGCAGATTTTTCTCCAAATCTCTCAAGTGGAGCTATGTCTTCTTTTTCTAAAGTGAAAATATCACTGGCGTCAGTAATCAAACCTTCATCTTTAAAACGTTTTAAAATTTTTGGACCTAATTCATAAATTTCAAAAACAGAAGCAAAATGTTCTAAGAATCTTTCATTCTTGGCTGGGCATTTTTTATTAATACAATAAAATGCAACACTCTCTGTTTTGCTGAAAATTTCCAAAGTCCTATTTGAAATGGTCTGGCTGGGGATTGGGGCCCCAGAAGACCGAGAACCTTTCGAAGAGGAGCTTTGGGAATTTTCAGTTATCTTTTTCTCAATTTTACCTCCACAAATTGGACAATTTATTGGCATCTTAAATTTCTTTTCTGTACCTGTGCGCATTTTATCAAGCACTGCAATAACTTTTGGAATTACATCTCCCCCTTTTTCAATTACTACGGTATCTCCAATTCTAATACCCAATCTTTCAATCTGATCCATGTTATGCAAAGTTGCTTTTGAAATCATTGAGCCTGCCACTTGTGTCGGAGAGAATATTGCAAGTGGTGTAAGCACACCCGTTCGCCCAACATTAATTTTTATTTCCTTTATGATTGTCGTTGCCCTCTCTGCTGGATATTTATATGCGATAATTCCGCGTGGGTCTTTACCCACCACGCCTAAATTTTCAAAAATCTTAGTATCATCAATATTTATAACGACACCATCGATACCAAAAGAAAGCCTATCTCTAATTTTAGAAACTTTTTCAATAAAATTGATTATTTTTTTAGGATCTTTAATTTTTTCTGAATGGTCCTCAACTAAAAAACCAAGCTTGTTTAATAATTCATGCTTCAGTGAATGTTTGGCGATCTTTTCTACCCAGCCCTGTCCTTTTATTTGAGTAATTTCATAAGCAAAAAAATCTAAACGCCTTTCTTCCACAATTTTTGGATCAAGCTGCCGCAAGCTACCCGCAGCAGCATTGCGCGAATTTGCAAAAACCATTTTACCATTTTTAATATTCTCATCATTTAATTTCTTTAAAACATTTTTTTTCATTATAGCCTCTCCCCGTACTTCAATTTTGGAAGGATAAGGTTGTTTCAAAAAAAGTGGAATACTTTTTACCATTTTTAAATTCTCGGTAATATCTTCTCCGACTTCTCCATCTCCCCTAGTGACTCCTTGCACAAATTTTCCATCCAAATAAATCAAAGATATGGCCAGTCCATCAAGCTTTAATTCACAAAAATAATCCAAACTCTCCCGAGAAGATAGGAGCTTTAGATTTCTTTTTTCCCAAGCAAAAAATTCCTCTGCCGAAAAAACATTAGCAATAGAAAACATCTTAACTTCATGGGGCATTTTTTTGAATTTATCAAGTGGCCTACCGGCTACTCTAGATTCAGCTCCACTATTATCAGCAAAAATAGGATACTCTTTTAAGAGAGTACTAAGCTCACGAGAAAGTGAGTCATACATATCGTCAGTAATGTTTGGAAGATTTTCTACATGGTAAGCTTCGCGCAATCTCGCAATTTCACTTCGAAGTTTTTTTATTCTTTTTTCAGCCTCAATTTTATTCATTCCGAAATTAATAATTTACTTCTATCACGCGTTCTACCCTGTTTCCATTGGATGAATCACAATTTTCATCTCCAATATTGTATCCTTTTGAAATAATTTTTGTAGAAAGTGCGACAGTTGGATCTTTGGGATCTATAGTTTTTAAAACTGAAACTTTTACACAAGACCTTGCATTACTTCCTAATCCTCCAATAACAAAACTATAATCCGGAAAATTATTATTTAAATTAAGAGACATTCCAAAACAAGAAAAAACGTTGTCCCCTATATTCATAAAAGCATTAATATCAGCCCTATCGCTATAAAGAGCACACTCCGTGCCACTGTCGGCCGCAAAAAAAGCATTATTTGTATCTTTGGCGGACGAACTAAAATTCAATTCTTTTGTTGCAACTGTCAAAACCCCCATTGCAATAGACAAGAAAATAGCTGAGAGCATTATTGAAAAAAGTAAAGCGATTCCATTATTCTTTTGTGTAATATTTTTTATCTTCATATTATTCTATCCAATTTGATAAATTTTCTGAAAAAGATATTGTGCCAGTTTGATTACCTGATTTCCAAGTTACCTCAGAAGTAATTTTTAAATTATCATCATCGATTTGATTTACTAAAATTTTTCTTGAAAAAACCGAAGTGTCACCATCATAGTAATTATATTTACCCGTAGAAGGACTATAAAGAAAGTTTGGACATTTATCTCCACAAGAGTAAAAACTGATTCCCGTTATTGGCATCTCGCCTTGCTCTAGTTTATTTTCATCATTATCAAAATAACAACCTTTTTCTCTACAACCATGACCTTGCAACTTTTGTACAAAAAGCCCCCAACCAGTATTTGCATCACTACTATAGAGCTGATAGGTGTCTCTTATGTTTCTAATATATTCAATACCTTCTTGGGACAAGTATTCTGCTACAATTTTATTTTTTGCATAATTAGTACTTGAAATTCCCTGAGAAAGTACTGACATTACAGTCATAATAGAAACAGAAAAAATAAATAAAGCTACCATTGTTTCAATCAAAGTAAAACCTTTTTTATTATTTTTTATATTTATTGTCATATAGTAATATCACTTACTCTTTGCGAAACTGCGGTTTGTAATGAAAAAGAAGTAGTATTAGAGCCACTTTTAATCTGACCCGCCAATCTAATTATTACAAGTGGTTGTTGAGTATCTGTTTTTTCTGCTCCTAAAACTGAAAAACTAGAAGTACTAGCATTAACTTCCACCTCATCAGGAGTCATTTGAATAGAATTCGTAAGACCATCTGTTGACCTATACAGCTTACCCTTATAAATATAATATACCCATTGATCTGTGGAATCACCCTGAGCACCTTCTCCATACTCAAATGCTATACCATAACCATTTTTACAACTTTGAACATTTTCTAATTCACCTTGTACATAAGAATTACCTTGTTCTAAGCATTTATAATCATATCCTGTTCTTATATTTCTCGACATGTCTTCCATCGTAAAACTCAAACCATCAATAATAGAACGCGTGTCTTGTGATTTTTTACTAACAAGGTGAGCGTTGAGCAACGAACCTATCCCAATAACAATAACAATTAAAAAAATAGAAAGAGCAATCATTGTCTCAATAATTGTATACCCTCCTGTTAATTTTTTTTTATATTCTTTTAACATTTTAATTAATCTGTACTCTACCCGATGAATACACTTTTACATACGAATTCATTGAGCCACCAGATGAAAGTGTTATCGTCGCTGAAGCAATTTTACAATTAGCATCCGGAGAAGATTGAATCACAGCACCTGAATCTGGTCTCGTGAAAATTACAGACAAACTATCAACGACACCATCCTTCGAAGACTCAGGGTTACTATTTGGGTCTATTGTTTCCGCGACTCCTCCAACATCACCAACAACAGCTTTTGCTTCACCACAATACACTTTTAATTCTGACACTGTATAATTTTGGTTAAAACTTATTTTATCTAAACATTCTACGCCATCACATTCAGGTGAATCAATATTATAAGCCGGGGAAGAAAAAACTGAGCTATTATCAAGGTCTGCAAAATATATAAAGCTAGAAGGCATATTTTTATTAAAATAAAGTCCATATGATGGCTTCCAATTATCAATACTACCCACTGCCAATTTCCCAGACATCGCATTTTTTTGAGCTTCAACTACCTTAAGGGCAACATTATTTGAAAGTGATTTGATTTCTACTTTTGCCTGAAAATCACGATAGTTAAAAAGAACGACAGAAGACATAGTAGCAAAAATAGAAAGCACTACGATTAATTCTACATAGGTCATTCCTTTATTTGTTTTTATAATTTTATTAAATATCTTCATTTGTATAAGTATTTTAAATTAAAAAAATATTGGAAAAAGCTGTAAGCTAAAAATAAAAGTCACAATAACTCCAAATACTAAAAATGGCGCAAATGGAACTTCACTTTTCATTCCATAGTGTTTTGAAAAAACTATAAGCATAATTCCAAAGAGTGCTCCTGTCCAAAATGCCAACACTAAACCCGAGAGTGCGGCAGAAATTCCCAATAACCAACCGAAGCTTATTGCCAATTTCGCATCCCCCAGTCCCATCCATTTTCCCTTTGAGAGTAGCCACATCAAAGCAAAAGGTAAAGCTATAAGTACTCCAGATAATAATTCTAAAATTGTTGGAAAATGTAGAGAAAAATTATAATTAACAAAGAAGAATAAACCAATAAATGACAAAATTCCCAAAACTAAAGCAAGAGCGTCCGGAATTATTTTATGCTTCAAGTCGTACACAGCAATCACCATCAACAAGGAAAAAATAGTTGCATAGTATGCGTAACTAATTGTAAAGCCAACTGTATCAAAGAAAAACACATCTTGAAACTTTAAAAACAAACCGACAAAAATAAGACCAGTGATAAGTTCAACCATTGGATATTGTATTGATATATGAGTTTTGCAACCCTTACATCTTCCTTTTAAAAACAAAAAACTAAAAACTGGGAAAAGCTCATACCAAGAAAGTTGCTTTCCGCAAGTCATACAACCACTTCGTCCCCCAAAAGTACGATGAGTATTAAACCTAAAAATTACGACATTTAAGAAGCTACCAATAATAGTGCCCAAAATGAAAAAGATAATTGCTAAGGGTGTAATCATATTAA
>JBAXFW010000018.1:0-12842 GCA_037139635.1 bacterium
GGGTGAAATCCGTTGATATCATAGGGAACACCAAATGCGAAGGCAGTACGCTGGCGCATATTTGACACTGAAGCACGAAAGCGTGGGTAGCGAATGGGATTAGATACCCCAGTAGTCCACGCCCTAAACGATGATCTCTCGGTTTTCGGAGTATCGACCCTCTGAGAGCCTTAGCTAACGCGTTAAGAGATCCGCCTGGGAAGTACGGCCGCAAGGCTAAAACTCAAAGGAATAGACGGGGACTTGCACAAGCAGTGGATTATGTGGTTTAATTCGATGGTAAACGAAGAACCTTACCAGGGTTAGAAATCTATTTGAAAGCCTTATGAAAGTTTGGCCCTCGCAAGACAAATGGACAGGTGATGCATGGCCGTCGTCAGTTCGTGGTTTGAATTGTACCCTTAAGTGGGCTAACGAACGCAACCCTCGTTGTGTGTTACAAGTGTCACACGAGACCGCCCCCACCTTTGCACATTAGTTGATACTAATGGATAAAGGTGGGGGAGGAAGGAGAGGATGACGCCAGGTCAGCATGTCCCTCTGATACCCTGGGCTACACACATAATACAATGACCATTACAACGCGCAGCGACGAGGCGACTCTGAGCTAATCGTCAAAAATGGCCTCAGTTCGGATTGGAGTCTGAAACTCGACTCCATGAAGCTGGAATTGCTAGTAATCACAGGTCAGCTAAACTGTGGTGAATACGTTCTCAAGTCTTGTACTCACCGCCCGTCAAGTCAAGGGAGCCGGGAGTACCCGAAGTATCCATATAAGGGGGTCCTAAGGTAAGCTCGGTGACAGGGACTAAGTCGTAACAAGGCACGGCTAGCGGAAGCTGGTCGTGGATTAATTCAATTTGAAAAATGTTCCAATCCTAATCAAAATTTATTTTGATTAGACATTGAGATACTCATCTCAAATGAGTATCTGACCTCGGAGAGGTTGAATTTATTGAGTCGGTATTGTGTCGCTCAATTGACGACACAATGGTTTGTTTGAACCTAAAACAAAACGACAAGTATGGAAAGACATACAAAATAAAAAAGTTTACCCAGTAGTAGATTTTGGTATCGCACCTTTGGTGCAGTGGCGTAAGCCACAATGCCAAAATTCACTACGGGGTTTAAAAAGAACGAAACAAAACAAACAACAGCATAAAAATAAAATACCTCGCGCAAGTGGGGTGTTTTTGTTTTTTCTGTAATAAATAAGTGATATACTATATTTATGAAAAAACGTGTTGGCATATTGCGTGGGGGGAATAAGGAACACTATGAAAATTCTATAAAAAAAGGAGGAGAAATTATTTTACATATTTATGAAAATTTGAGTGATAAATGGAAACCAGTTGATGTTTTAGTGGATGGAAATGGAATTTGGCATGTTGATGGAATACCAATAATGCCTGCAGAATTAGTGAATAAAGTTGATTTAGTTTGGAACACGACGCATCCGAATTTTTCGGTGATTTTAAAAAGTTTTGATATTCCCAATATTGGGATTGATGCATTTCCATTTCTTTTGTCCCAAAATAGAAGTATTTTACAAGAGCATATGAATGGAATTGGAATAAAAATGCCAAGACATTTTGTAATACCAGCTTATCAGGCAGATTTTGATGGATCTCTCGACAAATTTATTCTAAAGAAAGCGCGTGAAGTACATGAGAAGTTTTCTCCTCCATGGGTAATAAAATCTTTAACGAATGAAATAGATATTGTTACACATGTTGCAAATACTTACCCTGAGTTGATTAATGCCATCGAAGATATCACAACACACGGAAAAAGTATTTTAATTGAAGAATTGATAGTAGGGAAAGATGTTTCGATGTATAGTGTTAAAGGTTTCAGGGGAGAGGAAATATACAATTTACCACCAGTTTTATATAAAGGAGGGAATATTATTGCTCCTTGGAATTTTACAAATACAGAAAGAGAAAAATTAAACGAAATTTCGAAAGTTGTTTTTAATCATCTTAATATTTCTGATTATCTCAATTCTTATTTTGTAATTCATCCAAGAAGAGGTATCTTCTTAAGAAGTATTGATTTTCATCCAGACGTGAAGCAAGATTCTCATTTCAATCAAGCTGCACTATATATAGGAGCAGAACCCGAACATATTATTGAGCACATTTTAGAAAATGCTTTATCACGTTTAAATTAATATTTGCTTAGTAATTTCTTGTTAAATAAAGTCGGGCTGCTGGGAATCGAACCCAGTCTATACCCTCCCGAAGGGTATGTACGACCGGTATACTACAGCCCGATTTACTATTTATATCATATTTTGCTATACTATATTGGCATAGATTGTTTTTATCTGTGGCGGGTTATCGCACTCACATAGGCACATATGTTGGAGGTTAGCCATAACTCGCCTCAAATGGAAATAATTTTTATCCAGCACTAAAAGAAATTTTAGTGCTGGATTCGTTTTATCCCAAAAAAAATTTTAAAAGAAAATATTTTATATTAATAAAAAAATAAAAACACTTTTTTATTTTTTTGGAAAAATTTTTCAAAAATAAATTTTGAAAGTTATCCACAGTTTAGTGAAAAAAATCTTGTGTTAAGTTTTGTTTTGCGAGATAATTAACTTAGTTCTTTGCAATAATTATTTTTAAAAAATGTTTCCTAATTTATTTTTCGAAATATTTTTTGGTCGCGATTATTGCAAACTAATTAAAAAATTAATTTCGCGCAAGCGACAAATTCTATGGCAGCAAAAAAGAAAGTAGTAAAGAAAGTAGCAAAGAAGGCAGCAAAGAAGACCACAAAAAAGCGAGCATAGTCTTCTCACAAAAAACTCCCTAATGGGAGTTTTTTGTTTTTTATAACAAAAATTTTACTTCTAAATGCATTTAAAGAAATACAAATTTGTGCTAAGATATACCCATGAGTTTAATTAATAAGATATTTGGTGATGCTAGTTCAAAATTCATCAAAGAAACAAGTGGAATAGTGGCTAAAATCAATGCCTTGGAGGCTGAGACAGTTTTATTGGCTGATGCTGATTTTCCTAAAAAAACGCAGGAATTTAAAGATAGATTTCAAGGTGGGGAAAGTTTAGGCGACTTATTGCCAGAAGCTTTTGCTTTGGTCCGCGAAGCTCAAAAGAGAACATTGGGTATAAGATTATATGATGTTCAGCTTATTGGAGGCATGACTTTACATAGTGGTAAAATTGCTGAAATGAAAACTGGTGAAGGAAAGACGAACGTTGCTACTTTGCCGATTTATTTAAATGCTTTGACTGGGCTTGGAACACATTTGATTACGGTCAATGATTATCTTGCTCGTCGAGACGCAGTGCTTATGGGTCAGGTTTATAATTTTTTAGGACTTTCAGTTGGAGTAATTAATTCTCAAAATGTTTCTTATTTATATGATCCTGCACATAAAGAAAATGAGGAAGAAAAAAAAGAATCTGAATTTAGAATTATTTATGAATTTTTAAGAGTCTGTTCACGTCGCGATGCATATGCAGCTGATATTACTTATGGAACGAACCATGAATATGGTTTTGATTATTTGCGAGATAATTTAGCAACAAGAATAGAAGACTTAGTTCAAAGAGGACATTCTTTTGCAATTGTAGATGAAGTGGACTCTATTTTAATAGATGAGGCTCGTACTCCACTTATTATTTCGAGTGCTTCGGGTGATTCAGAAGATTTTTATGTTAAGTTTTATCAAATTGCAAAACAATTAAAAAAAGATACAGACTATACTGTAGATGAAAAATTAAAAGCTATTTCTTTGACGGATGAAGGTATTACTAAAGCTGAAGGATTACTCGGAGTAGATAATATTTACACTGAAAAGGGAATTAAATATGTCCACCACCTAGAGACTGCGGTCAAGGCGCAAGCGATTTTTGAACGTGATAAAGATTATGTTGTAAAAGAAGGTGAAGTTATTATCGTAGATCCATTTACTGGGCGATTACAACCAGGGCGAAGATGGAGTGAAGGAATTCATCAAGCGATTGAAGCAAAAGAAGGAGTAAAAATTGAAAAAGAGACTCGCTCTTCTGGTTCGATAACCTTCCAAAACTATTTTAGATTTTACAAAAAATTATCAGGCATGACCGGAACGGCGGAAACTTCAGCAGAAGAATTTTTGAAAGTTTACGGTTTAGATGTAATAGTTATTCCAACTAATCGTCCGATAATTCGTATCGATCGGGCAGATTCTATTTTCCAAACAGAAAAAGGAAAATTTCAAGCAATTGCAAAACAAGTAAAAGAATTAAATAGAAAAGGCCAACCAGTTTTGATTGGTACAATTTCAATTGAGAAAAATGAATTACTTTCTGTTTATTTAAAACAAGAAGGAGTTCCTCATACAATACTCAATGCCAAGAATCATGAAAAAGAAGGAGAGATTATTGCTCAAGCAGGACGTAGGGGCTCAGTTACTATTGCTACCAACATGGCTGGTCGCGGAATCGACATCAAACTTGGAGGTAATCCTCAAATACCAGAAGAATATGAATTTGTAAAAAAGGCTGGAGGACTTTTTGTGTTAGGTACTGAACGTCATGAAGCTCGCAGGATCGACAACCAGCTCCGAGGTCGCGCAGGACGACAAGGAGATCCGGGTGAGACTCAATTTTACGTTTCACTTGAAGATGATTTGATGCGAGTATTCGGTTCTGATAGATTAAAAACAATGATGGGACATTTTGGTATTCCAGAAGATCACCCAATTGAAAACAAATTTATTGGGAAACAATTGGAGGGCGCTCAAGCAAAGATTGAAGGTTTTCATTTTGATTCTCGTAAAAACACCCTTGAATATGATGATGTTATGAATCATCAACGTCAGTCTATTTATGAAAGACGTCAGAAAATGATGCAAGCTAAAAAAGAAGAAATTGAAAATTTGCTTGAACAAATCCTAGAGAACAGAGAAGAGAAAGAAAAATTAGAAAAAGTTATTGCTGGCAAAAGGGTAGAGCTCGGAGAAGAAAATTTTCTTGAAACAGTAAGGAAGATTGCACTATATACGACAGATACTCTTTGGATGGAACACTTAGAGGCGATGGACTATCTTCGTTCTTCGGTGAATTTGCGTGCTTATGGCCAGCGTGAGCCGATCGTAGAATATAAAAAAGAAGGACTTTTTATGTTTAAAGAAATGGAACAAGTTTTTAAAGAACAAGTTTTGTCTTTAATTCAAACAATCAATACTGAGGGTGCCCAAAAAGCTCAACGAGAAAATCCTGACGATAAAGAAATTCTTTTGACTAGTCACAATGAACCAAATGAATTTTCAGATACAAAAGGAGTAAAAATTTCAGGAAATAGTGAATTAAATATTGGACGCAATGACCCATGTCCGTGTGGAGCTATTAATCCTACTACGGGAGAAGTTTTCAAATGGAAAAAATGTGGCATGATAAATGCACCACAACATCGTAAGTCTTTAATTAATTAATTTTATAATTTTATGAAAGATTTAGAACTCGGGGCAATTTATAAACATTATAAAGGTTCTAAAGTTAAAGCTCTTTTTGAGGCTATTGAAAGTGAAACACAAATTCATTTGGTTATTTATATGCACCTGGAAGATGGCGTTATTTGGGCAAGACCAAAACATATGTTTTTAGAAAATATTGTAATTGATGGGAAAGAAATTGAACGATTTCAAAAAATTGATCAAGAGATTTTGATAAAACCAAGTCAAAAATAATTTAACATAATCACCTAAAAATGATATCTTAAGTATATATGGATCTTATTAAAAAACTTAAGACTCTTAAGTGGAAAATTAAATCAAAAACGACTAGTTATCGTTATGGCAATCCAGCGGCAAAACTTAAAATAATTGGTGTTACGGGAACAAATGGTAAAACTACTACTGCTACTCTATTGTACAAAGTAGCTCTTTCTTTGGGCTACCAGGCAGGGTTCATTGGTACTACAAATATCATGATAAATGAGGAAGAGTTTAGGATGGATAGGAAAATCCCTACTACTCCTGATGCAGTATCACTTACAAAGATTTTTGCAAAAATGGTTGAGAAAAAATGTGAATATGTTTTTATGGAAGTATCATCACATGCCATGGATCAAAATAGGGTAGCTGGCATAAAGTTTACTGGAGGAATATTTACAAATCTTACTCATGATCATTTGGATTATCATAAAAGTATAGAGAATTATTTTTTAGCTAAAAAGAAATTTTTTGAAATGTTGCCTTATGGTTCTTTTGCATTATCAAATATTGATGACGAGCACGGGAAAGAGATAGTCAAAGGAAGTAAAGCAGAAAAATATTTTTATGGTATAGATAATGACGCAGATTTTGAAGGAATGATTTTGAAACTTGATTTTTCGGGCTTAGAGCTTTTATTAAATATGGAGCATTTAAAGACAAAGCTATTAGGGAAATTTAATGTGTATAATCTTTTGGCTGTATATGGAGCCTCTAAATTACTTGGCTTTAATATGATTGATGTTAAAAAAGTATTAGAAAATATCGAAGCACCGACTGGGAGATTTGAGCATTTTATGTCACCGGGTGGAATACTAGGAATAGTAGATTATGCTCATAGCCCTGATTCATTAAAAAATGTTCTTTCTACTATTAATGAAATTAAAAACAAAGACTCGAAAGTCATTTGTGTTTTTGGTTGTGGAGGAGATCGTGATCCACTTAAGCGAAGAATCATGGGGAAGATTGGAGCAGAATTATCTGATGTTCCGATTTTTACATCTGACAATCCTAGAAACGAAGACCCAGAGAAAATTATTGCTGAAATGAAAACGGACTTGTCGTTTCTAGATGCTCAAAAAGTTAAAACGATTGCAAACAGGAGAGAAGCAATAATTGAAGCAGTAAAAATTGCAAAAAAGGGTGATATTATTATTTTGGCTGGCAAAGGCCATGAAACATATCAAGAAATAAAAGGTGTCAAAAATCATTTTGATGATATGGAAGAAATAAAAAAGTATTTAAAATAATGCAAAATTACAAAGAACAATTTAAGGGAAAGAAAATTACGGTGATGGGGCTTGGGCTTTTGGGTGGGGCATTGAATGATATTTTATATTTAGTAAAACACGGAGCTATTTTAACTGTGACTGATTTAAAAGATGCCACCCAATTAAAATATTCACTTGATAAATTAAAAAAATACCCACAAATTAAATTCACACTAGGAGAACACAACATAGAAGATTTCAAAAATACAGATATGGTTGTTCAACCTGGAAATGTTCCCATTGATTCACCATATTTAGTTGAAGCAAGAAAAAATAATATACCAATTTTTGTTAGTGAGTCACTTTTTGCAAAATATGCGACAGGGGCTATCCTTGTCGGAGTCACGGGTACTCGAGGCAAATCAATGACAACCGCTCTCATTTATGAAATTCTAAAAGAAAATATTAAAGATAGAAAAGTATATTTAGGTGGAAATGTAAGAAATGTTTCTACCCTTGCATTACTTGATAAAATTAAGCCAGGTGATATTGTTGTAATGGAATTAGATTCTTGGGCATTGCATGGTATGGGAGATATAAAAATTAGTCCACATATTTCTGTCTTTACGAGTTTTATGCCAGACCATATGAATTACTATGGTTCGACAGGTTCACCACAGGCAAAGGCGATGGAAGATTATTTTAACGACAAAGCCTTGATTTATAGAAATCAAAAAAAGGGAGATGTATTGGTGACTAGCAAGGAGATGAAAAAATTAATTGGGACTAATTTGCAAAGCAAAATTATTTTGGCTGATAAGAAAAATGTTTCTGACTGGAAATTCATCGTGCCCGGGGATCATCAGAGGCAAAATTTGGCATATGCTGTCGAAGTGGCGCGTCAATTTGATATCCCTATTTCAAAAATTAAAAAAACAGTAGCTGGCTTTAAGGGTGTTGAGGGGCGTTTGCAATTATTGCGAAATTATAAAGGTATTAAAATATATAATGACAATAATGCTACTACCCCCGAAGCAGTCATCGCAGGAATCAAGGCCGTAAAAAATCAAGGCAAGAATATTATACTTATTTGTGGTGGGTCCGATAAAAAAGTAGATTTGACGAATTTTGTAAAAACTTTTAACAAAGAATGTAAATTCATTTCCATGATTCCTGGCACTGGGACAGATATTTTAATTAAAAATTACAAATTACGAATTACGAATGAAGTTGGAACGAATTTGAAAGAGGTTGTAAGTAAGGCACTAGTTCAAGCAAAAAAAGGAGACGTAGTTCTTTTTTCACCCGGCTTTGCATCTTTCGGGATGTTTACAAATGAGTATGAACGTAATGACTTATTTGTAAAGATTATTAAGAAATTAAAATAACATATCAATTTTATTGAGGTAAATGAGCATTATTAATAACAAAAAAATTTAATAATTTATGGTAAAAGAAATAGAAAAAAAATATACAAAAAAGCAAACGGTAAAAATATTAAAAAGGTTAGTAGATTCCTTAGTTAAGGATAAGAATTTTAGAATGCAAATAAAAGGCAAAAAAGTTTATATTCCTAAAGAATCAGAAATCGAGGTTGAGTACGAAAAGAACAAAGAAGAAGAGAAGATAGAAATAGAAATTAAGTGGAAGGAGTAAGTTTATGAAAATACCAATAGTTGATGAGGAAGATAATATAATAGGCCATAAAGAAAGGGAAGAAATAACTAGTGACGATATTTATCGCATTACTGCTATTTGGATTACTGATGAGAATGGAAATATTCTACTACAAAAAAGAAGCATGAATAGAAAAAATAGTCCTGGAATATGGGGCCCTGCTGCATCTGGCACAGTTGAGGAGGGAGAGACGTATGAAAGCAATGCTTACAAGGAACTCGAAGAAGAAATCGGCGTAAAGGGAATAAAATTAGTTGAATCAAAGAAATTTTTTAGAAATCTTAAAAATGGTAAAAAATTTACAAAATTATTTTTAGGGCAAATTCCATCAAATTATAATTTTGTCCTTCAGCAAGAAGAAGTCGATCAAGTGAAATGGCTTTCAGTAAAAGAATTATTAGAAGCATATAAAGAAAAACCAGATGAGTATGCAAATTTCATAGAAGTATTGATAGATTTTTTAGGGTATAAATAAATTTATGAAAAAACAAATTGTTTTTATAAGAGGAGGAGAAACTTTTGCCAATAAGGCTGATTTTTATGAATATATTAGTACTGTTTCATTAGATCCATATAAACAAAAGAAATCTTGGCGTGATTGGATCATTGAAGTTTTAAAAGATGAGTATGATTTTTTGTCTCCCGTTATGCCTTCAAAACAAGATGCAGATTATAAAGCTTGGAAGATATGGTTTGAAAGACATTTTGATTTTATTAAAAATGAAGATTTAATTTTAATAGGGTCTTCGCTTGGTGCAACTTTTTTATTAAAATACTTATCTGAAAATAATTTTCCGAAAAAGATTTTGCAACTTCACTTAGTTGTACCAGCAG
This sequence comes from bacterium, assembly GCA_037139635.1. Lineage (GTDB taxonomy): Bacteria > Patescibacteriota > Minisyncoccia > Phycocordibacterales > UBA9973 > UBA9973. The sequence goes on from JBAXFW010000018.1 coordinate 9,453, forward strand.
TTTTTAATGATGGGTTAACATTAGAAAAATTGAATACTTTTGAATTTGATATTAAAAAAATAAATAAAATTTCTGAAATGTGTGATGAAATTTATCTTTGGGCATCAAAAGATGATCCTCTTGTTTCTTTCGAAAATTCTGAGATGGTAAAAGAAAATCTTCCAAATGTAAAATTCAATGTATTTGAGAACCGAGGACATTTTTTTGTAGAAACATTCCCAGAAATTTTAGAGATAATTAAAAAAGTGAAATAATTTTATGAATGAAAAAAAACATATTATAATTTTTTCACATGGTTTTGGAACTCGGAAAGACGATCGAGGACTTCTGACTGACATTGCAATAGGATTTCCAGAGGTAGAGTCTATTCTTTTTGATTACAATGATATTGATGAAGAAAAAAATATTTTAACTGTGCGTTTATTGTCAGAGCAAGCTAGGATGTTGAACGATGTTATTGAAAAAGCACGTTTCCGAAATAAAGACGCAGATATAGATATTGTTGGACATTCACAAGGGTGTTTAGTCGTGGGCTTAGCTAAACCTAAAGGAATCCGAAAGACAATTTTTGTTGCTCCTTCTTTAGATGCGGACATCGAAAATACAATAAATATGTTTAAAGATCGTCAAGGCACAGAGATAAATTTATTAGGTGTTTCGAAATTAGTTCGTATGGATGGTAGCCTTACATTAGTGCCTGCTGAATTTTGGGTGGAAAGAAAAAATACTAATCCTATCCCTATTTACAATGAGCTATCTTTTAATACTGATTTGGTTATAATAAATGCTAGGCAAGATGAAATTCTTGGGCATACAAAAACTGAAGGATTAGATGACAGAATTAAAATTTTTGAAATTGATGGCAATCATCAATTTAGTGGTGAGGCAAGATCTGTTTTAATAGACAAAATAAAAACACTTTTAGATAAATAAATTTATGGAAGAATATTTAGAATTTGCGAAAAAAATAGCCAAAGAAGCTGAAGACATAGCTTTGAAGTATTTTAGCTTTGAGACTGAAACTACTTGGAAAAAAGACAATACTCCATTGACTATAGCGGACACGGAAATTAATGATTTAGTTATAAAAAGAATAAATGAAATTTATCCAGAACATAGTATTTATGGAGAAGAGAAAAGTGAAATAAAAGAAAACTCTAAATACATTTGGGTTTGTGACCCAATAGATGGAACAATGGCTTTTTCTTGTGGTTTACCAATGTTTGTTTTCTCTATTGCCCTTGTTGATCAATCAAGCGGCCAGCCAATATTAGGATTGATAAATGATCCTATTATGAAAAATATGTATTTTGCGTATAAAGGCAGTGGAGCATTTAGAAATGGTAAGAAAATACAAGTTTCAAAAAGTGATATTTTTTTAAATCAGTATTTACTTACTGGTGGCTCTGGAAGAGATGTTAATTTTTCAAACCTTCCTGTTCATAAAATATTAACCGATAAAAAATCAAGAGTAATGAAATTTCCCTCTTTCATTTATGGTGCAATTCAAGTAGCTAATGGTAAGTTTGCTGGAGGTGTATTTTACTGTAAATACGGACATGACGTAGAGGCATTAAAAATTATTACCGAAGAAGCTGGAGGAAAGGTAACAGATTTAAATGGAGAAGAACGTAGATATGACAAAAATGGTATTGGTTGTATTGTTTCAAATGGAATATTACATAAAGAATTATTAGAAATTGTACAAATGGGTAAATTATAATTTTATGGACATAGATTTATCAAAAATTAACACTTCGAGAATACTCAGTGCAAGAAAAGTATATTTTATCGGAATCGGGGGGATTGGGATATCCGCTTTGGCCAAACTCGTTCATTCTCGAGGAATGGAGGTTTCTGGAGTAAATGACGATGAAGGTAAAACATTAGACTCTCTTCGAGAGCTTGGAATTAAAGTTTACATGAAGGGAGATGTGCACGCCGGAGCAATAGATGAGGTAGATTTATATGTTTATTCTGATGCATGGCTAAATCGTGGTCCTGAAATTTTGGAAAGTGCCCAAAAAACTGGAAAGCCAGTTCTGAGTTACGCAGAGGCTTTAGGGGTTTTTGCACAAGATTATAAAGTGATAGCAATTTCAGGAACCCATGGCAAAACTACGACGACAGCCATGGTTGCTGATATTTTAATTGATGCTGGACTAGACCCGACGGTAATTGTGGGCTCGTTCGTCAAAAAATTTAATTCAAATTTTAAATCTGGAGGAAGTGAGTACTTAGTTGTTGAGGCAGATGAGTACAATAGGCATATGCTAGAGCTTCATCCATACATTGGGGCTATTACTAACATGGAGGCAGACCACTTAGACTGCTATAAAGATTTGGATGACATTAAAAAAGCTTTTGATCAATATTTATCTCAGAGCGAAAATAAAATTTCTGACTATTCAACGTATTTAGAAAAAGTACCGAAGCTTTTGGTGCCAGGAGAGCATAATCGTAAAAATGCAGCCTTGGCTTTAGCTGTAGCAGATTTATTGAACATTGATCTTACTTTGGCTCAAAAATCTTTAGCAGAATTTTCTGGTACTTGGCGTAGATTGGAAAAGAGGGGGAAAACTTCTGATGGTACTATTATCTATGATGACTATGCCCATCATCCGACTGAAGTCAGGGCTAGTATTGAAGGTTTGAGGGAATTGTACCCAATAGGAAACAAGAAGATTACTATTGTATTTCAGCCACATCTCTATAGTAGGACTAAGGCTTTATTTGCTGATTTTACTAAATGTTTTGTAGGAGCTGATAAGATTGTCCTTTTACCAATTTATTTTGCTCGGGAGGTGAAGGATGAATCAATCTCAAGTGGTTTGTTAGCGGAGGCTGTATGTAAGAATGGGGAGAAGGCGATAGCCTTTACTGATTTTGAACTTGCTGAAGAATATTTGAAAGGTCAGACCTTTGGTAAAGATGACATTTTTGTGACTATGGGAGCAGGGGAAGCCTACAAGGTAGCTGATAAGTTATTTAAGTTTTCTTAATAAAACAGAAAGAGTAATTTTAAAAGGGGTTTGGCGAGTGTCGACGAGCCAATTTCAGGATTTTTTAAGCTTCAAAAAATCCGTACCGGCTTAAAATTAGCTCTTTCTGTTTTATTTATATATCAAAAAAACAAAGATATCAAAATTTTCTCGGGTCCTCGATCCTCCGGGGCCCCACACCCCGGCCAGACCAGCTCAAAAATTTTATATCTTTATTTTTTTGTTGTTTTTTCTTATCCACAAACATCAAATTACCCATATTTTAGCCTTATTTGTCAAGGAGGTACATGTAAAATATCCTTATTTTTCAACGTATTTCGTATTTGACATATATAAAAAGTGTATCATAACTATTGACTTTTAGTTCACTATATGATAGTATATAGAC
>JBAXFW010000019.1:0-12758 GCA_037139635.1 bacterium
CATCTCTACCAGGTGGCTCACCAATCTCTGCTCTACCTATCGATCCAGTTAACACTATATTTGCTCTTTCTGCTCCTACTAATACTGATCTTGTCTATCGCTACATTTGTTCTGAAAAAGATCAATCATTTGAAATTGACGCAGCTCTTGAAAGTACTGCTTACACTTCCACTGACAACAAGATGTCTAAGGACGGTGGGAATAGTGATTTGTATTATGAAGTTGGGACGGGGTTGAGCTTGATATCTGTGGAGCTTGTGCCACCACCAGTGATTGGGGATAGCTATCAAGGTGGAATTATATTTTACATGTTGCAATCTGGAGATGTTGGGTACGTATCGGGACAATTACATGGATATATTGCAGCTACGAGCAACCAAGCTTCTACTTCCTGGGGTTGTTTGGGTACATCTGTATCTACTTCGTCGGCCTTGAGTGCTGGACAAGCAAATACAACTGCAATAATAAATGCTTGCCCTACAGCGGGGATAGCAGCCCGCCTAGCAGATAGTGCAGTAATTGGAGGATATTCAGATTGGTATTTACCATCATTATTACAGCTGGTTCAAATGTATAATAGGAAAGCTTTACTTGGATTAACTAGTGAATTTTTCTGGGCTTCTACTGAAAATTGGGCCAATGCTGCTTATTTTGTTCCAATGACTAATGGTTCTACTGGTGCTGCTAATTTTAAAGATCAATCTTATATTTCGCGCGCGGTTCGGTCTTTTTAAAATTATACTAAGCAAGAATTTTGCTAGATTTAATAAGAATTATTTCCATTTTTTTATTTCTAATTATTTAAATAATTGAGGGATATTTGTTTGACAAATTCATATAATGTGCTATACTATATATGATTCGGTGTTCTTTGATGTTTTGTTTTATTGGTTCTCATAGAAGATAAATTTTGTCTTTTTTGGTAACCAATAAAACTTTTAAACATGTTGACGCTGCAGATAATTTCAGCAGTGCTTTTACTGCTGAATAAATGGTTTTTGGCTCGATCACCAAAAACATTAGGCTGGATTTGTGGAATTGTTGGTGTCATTATCCTAACTATTTATCTTTACATCCAAATGATTTTTGGACATAAAGCAAATCTTTGGATTATGATAATTAATAATTTGGCATTAATTCCATTAATGTTTTATGGATTTATGGTGGTTGTGGCTAAAGAAAAAAGCCACCCGAAAAGCTTTCTAGAAAAATGGAACATTGCATTTAAAATAATTGTAATTTCGATTACTCTTTCTGTTTGTTTATTTCTTCTTATAGAATTAATTTCAGCAGAGCTTGTAATTATACAATTTATTTTTACAATTAGTTCTCTTTCTGGAACGCTACTACTCGCTTTTAATAAGAAGGTAAGTAATATGTTTGGCTGGGGTTCATATTTAATTACTCATAGCCTATCGGCATATACGATGTTCCAAATAAGTGCATTAATTTTTGGAATATCACAAATACTTTCTTGTGCCTTTGCACTCTATGGAATTTATCAAGAAATTAAAAAATAACAACTGTAATATAATTATTATGGTTGTTTTTTTATATGAGTCGTACATTTACAATAAATTAGTCATAATCATGGTTCATAACTACTTGTTAATATTTTTATTTGATTTTGGTATAATTGGTGTATTATAAATAACTCAAAAATATTTATGAAAAATAAAAAATGCGAAAGTTGTTTTATGCCTTTTAGCAAAGACCCTGGGCAAAGGGAATCCGAACAATATTGTAGTTATTGTTTTCGGGATGGTAGGTTTGTTTATGAGGGGAATGATGTGAATGAGTTTAAAAAACATTCATATGAGGCTATGGTAATAAAAGGAATGAAACCATTCAAGGCCAAAATACTTACTTGGATGATTGGTTTTGCTCCACGTTGGAAAAAATAAAAAAATATGGAAAATAAAAAAATTTGGTTTAGAAGAAAACGATATGGTTGGGGCTGGACTCCAGCTACTGGGCAAGGCTGGCTCGTAATATTTTTATGGGCACTATTTTTTACGATTGCAATGTTAAATATTGATCATGAATGGCTGAAGAATTGTTTTTTTGTAATTTTGTCTACACTATTTTTAATATATATTTGTTATAAAAAAGGCGAAAAACCTCGTTGGCAGTGGGGTGAGAAAAAAGAAAAAAACAAAAATCTTTAATTTAACTTAATTTTAAGTTTTTTTTGTTTTCCCCATATATCCAAGCTTTTTTCTTTGTTTTAGTCAAAAAATATAATATAATTATATGGTATTTTAATCTATGCCGAAAAAAACTTTATTACTAGCTATATTTTTTTTAATGCTAGGGGTATTTCCCTTTATCTCAAATGCAGCAACTGTCTTTACGGATGATTTTACTGGAACGACTATCAATACAAGTAAATGGCAAGAATATGATTCTGGCACAGGCGGGTCTGGCGGAACAGCAGGAAAAATACAGCAAAATAATCATCTTACTGCTACAGGTGATGCAATTAATTGGTCTACGAATGGAATTAGAAGTCAAACCGCTTTTAATCGTAATACAATTCTAAGCCTACAAGCTGATTTTTCTCTTTCGGGTAGCACCGGGCTTGTGATACCAATTGGTATTGGTAATAATTTTAATATTTCAGATGCAGCTGCTGACAATCTTTATATTAAGGCTGATATGACAGCCAATAAGTTTGTTATCGTGCGTGGTGGTATTAATGGAACAGCTCCTAATTCCAAATCTCCCACATTCGCAATAGTTCCAAGCGACAAATATCGTGTAATAATTAATGTTAGCACGACATCAGGAGCAACTTTTAAATTATATGATTTGACTGTTGACCCAACAATGGTTACTGATTTATTAGTAGCTAGTTCTATGAATGTAGTTACTGGAGGTAGTTTTACAGATGGATATATTTTTTCTAGTGCAAGATCTTCCACCGTAACAACAACTCTTTACAATGTCACATTATCTGCTACTCTTACTGCCCCGGGTACACCTACTAGTATTTTAACTTCTCCGTCCAATGGACAAGAATCTCTTTCTTGGACTGCTCCAGCTGACAATGGAGGCTCGGCCATCACTGATTATTTAATTGAATATAAACTTTCAACTGAACCAACCATCTGGACTACTTTCAATGACGGAGTCTCAACGGGAACAACTGCAACAGTCACCGGACTTACAAATGGGTCAGTATATAATTTTAGAGTTTCCACTATAAATGCAATTGGCACAGGTGTAGCATCAAGCACAGCAAATGGTACACCAAATTCATCTGTGCCATCAGCACCGATTTCTCTATCTTCTTCAAGTGGGCTCAATTCCTCCTCTTTACTTTCTTGGACTATTCCTTTGAGTAATGGTGGTTCAGCCATCACAGATTATTTAGTAGAATACAAACTTTCAACTGAGCCAACTGTTTGGACTACTTTCAATGATGGAGTCTCGACGGGAACAACTGCAACAGTCACCGGACTTACAAACGGGTCAGTATATAATTTTAGAGTTTCAGCTATCAACGCTGTCGGTACAAGTGTCGCTTCAAATACGACTACTGCAACACCAAGTCTTTCGGTTCCTTCTGCCCCCCTTTCGTTGGCTGCTTCGAGCCGCGAAAATATTAAATCAGTGCTTACATGGTCCATTCCTTCATCTAACGGAGGTGGAACTATTTCTGATTATTTAATTGAATACAAACTTTCAACTGAACCAACCATCTGGACTACTTTCAATGATGGAGTCTCGACTGGAACTACGACAACAGTCACCGGACTTACAAATGATTTGACTTATAATTTTCGGGTATCTGCCACAAATGAGGCAGGTACGGGCTTGGTGTCAACAACAGCGTCTGCAACTCCGGGAAATTATATTCTTCAAGATGATTTTGCCGGTACAACTATTAATACTAGTAAATGGATAGAAACTGACACTGGGGGATTGGGTGGTTCTACTGGAAATATCCAACAAAACAATGGTTTGATAGTTACAGGAAATAATTCTTGGAATGCCAACGGCTTAGAATCATATCAATTGTTTGATAGAAGAAAAGGAAATATTGAAATATCAACAACGATGAAATCTACTAGTTGCTCACTCGGAAGTACAATGCAATTTGGTTATGGAGATTTAAATTTCTTTGGTTCTTCTGACTCTGCATATTTTATTTCAAAAAATACAACGTCTTGGGTTCTTTCTTATTATTTAAATGGATTAAGTCAGAATGGTACGGGGACAGTAATACCTGGAGTTTCTTGTACAGACAATCAACCTTTGACAATGAAGTTAGTAGTATTGCAAGCAGGAGGAGCTGAAATATATTTAGGCTCATCTTTAACTCCAGCAGCAACAATCGCAGGTGGAACTTTTACGAATAAACCAATTTGGGTTCAAAGTAGAGCTTCTTCTTATTTCACAACCTATAGTTTACTTACAGTGAAGGGAAATATTTCAGGTCCAGACGCACCACAAGATTTGACTCCAATAGTCAATAATGAAGTTGTAAATTTAAGTTGGGGTGCTCCATACGACAATCATGGAGTTATCACTGATTATATTGTTGAATACAAATTAGATTCTGAACCTACAATTTGGAGAACTTACAATGACGGCACTTCTGCAAACACTTCCGCTTCTATTTCTGGACTGACGACTGGGTTACTTTATGATTTTAGAGTCTCGGCCGTAAACGCAAATGCTACGGGTGATTTGTCGGCCACGACTACAGCTACGCCTCTCTCTGGCACTCCAACTGCTCCGACTGTAAATTCTTTAGTTGTATTGGGCGCTCATTCAGTGGGAGAAATGGTTGTGGGAAATTATGTTTACAATGATGTAAATGGAAATGGGGAGGCTTCTTCTTTGTATCGATGGCTTCGTTCGGATACTTTAGGTGGCACATATAATGTAATTTCTGGTGCAACAAATTTAAATTATAAAATAACAAATGATGATCTTGGAAAATATATTAAATTTGAAGTTACTCCAGTTACAAATGTTGCTCCGACTACAGGAGTCGCTACCTTAAGTTCTGCAATTGGGCCACTCACTGTTGTTAATTATTTTAATCATATTTTATTATCAGGACAAAGTCTTTCAATAGGATACGGAGGGACACCTGTGCTTTCAACTACTCAACCATATAACAATAAAACTCTCGCAGGCGTAACTCAACTTGGAACAACTTTTACACCACTTGTAGAATCAAATAGAGAAACTATTGCTAGTGCTATGTCGAATAATATGACAGCACTTTCTGGTGGTACTTATCAATCAGCTGTCACAGTGCACGGAGTCGGTAATACAGCTTACTCTGGACTTAAAAAGGGAACTGTTCCTTATGCAAATGGAATGACGCAAGTCACAAACGTCTTCAACGCCGCAGCTTCTGAATTATCTAAAACAGATCGAGTCGTCGGAGTTGCAATAATTCATGGAGAAGCAGACCATCAACAGTTCACAACTGCTGCGGAGTATGAATCTTATTTAGTAGAGTGGCAACATGATTACGAAACTGATTCAAAAGCAATTACGGGGCAAGTAGATATCGTTCCACTGTTTACTGACCAGATGGCATCTTTCACAGGATACAATGCAACGACATCAGTAATTCCTGGAGCACAACTTGCAGCCGCAGAAGACAATCCAGGTAAAATAGTTTTGGTTGGACCAAAATATTTTTTAAATTATTCTGATTATGCACACTTAAATAATACAAGCTATCGTTGGCTTGGAGGATATTATGCCAAAGTTATGAAAAAAGTTTTAATAGATAAAGAGACGTGGAGACCTCTTACCCCAGATAGTATTTTAAGAAGCGGAAAGGTTGTTTACGCAAAATTTCATGTTCCGATAGGCAAAATTGCTCTTGATACAACATTAGTTTCTTTAAGAACAAATTATGGTTTTGAATATTCTGATTCGACTTCTTCTGCGACGATTAGTTCTGTAGAAATATTAAATACCGATACAGTAAAAATAACTCTTTCAAATGTACCTACGGGATATAGTCAAAAATTAGGTTATGCACACACAGGTACTGCTGGATCATTGCCAGGGGCACAAGAAGCGGGAAGTGCGGCAGGAAACCTTCGTGATACAGATACTGCGACATCTTTAGCGGGGGATACTTTATATGACTGGGCTGTAAATTTTGAAAAACCAATATCTCTTGCAAATGATTCAGTTCTTCCAGTTGTTACAGCTTTTGATGTGCCATTAAACTCAGGATCTTTAACTGTGCCGATAAATAGTTTTATTGGTACAGATAATTTATCTGTCACAGGATATTTAGTAAATGAATCTTCGTCTACTCCAAGTATTAATGATGTTGGCTGGACAGCAAATGCTCCGACGATTTATGCATTTAGTAGTGGGGGTATTAAAACTTTATATGCTTGGACAAAAGATGCAGCTGGAAATATTTCTTTGTCAGCTAGTGATTCTGTTAATGTTGATTTAATCGCGCCAAGCATTACTCAATTTACCATTCCGGTTAATTCATTGTCTTTGACGACAAATATTTCTTCATTGGTTGCTACTGATAATTTTATGGTCACAGGATATTTAGTAAATGAATCTTCATCAACTCCAAACGTCAATGACATAGGGTGGAGTGGAACGGCTCCAACGAATTATATCTTTAGTACTGATGGTTCTAAAACTTTATACGCTTGGGCAAAAGATGTGGTTGGAAATATTTCTATTTCAATGAGTGCAAATGTTAGTGTGAGCTTAATTGCGACAGCGTATACATTTGCAGGTCCATCTAGTGGTGACGTAAATAATGCTTCGACTGATTTTACCATTACTCCAAATAATCCATATACAGGAATAATAACTATTACTCCTTCTGGATCAGGAAGTTCTGGACTTTCTCCAATTATAAAAACTTTTTTAAATTCATCGACAACGCAAACATTTATTATCACACCCCTAGTCTCCGGTTCAATAACCTTAACTCCGACAAATAGTACTGGAATAACTAATCCTTCAAATATAAATTTCATCGCAAATGCTGTTGTACCAGGAGCTGTTACTTCTGTTGTTGCAACTTCTGGTGATACTATTGCTTCTGTTTCATTTATTGCTCCAGTAAATAATGGCGGTTCAGAAATAACAGGCTATACTGTTACATCTATTCCTTCAGGAGGAATAGATACAGATGCAGGAACTATAAAGACAACACATGTAATTACAAACTTAGTTAATGGAACACATTATACATTTACAGTTCGAACGACAAATGTTGCAGGATTAGGAGCAGTTTCCAATGAATCAAATGAAATAATTCCTAGTGATACTACTCCGCCCGTAGTGACTGGTTTTAGTATTCCAGTTACTTCGGGCTCTTTGACTGTTGATATTACATCTCTTTCAGCTACTGATAAATATGGAATTGCGGGATATAAATTAACAGAAACATCATCTAGTCCATTACCAGGAAGTGTAGGGTGGACAGACACAGTTCCAGCCAATTATACATTTGCTTCTAGTGGTTTAAAAACATTGTATGCTTGGGTTAAAGATTCAAGCGGAAATGTTTCTTTGTCTTTGAGTACTCAGGTAACAATATCTATAATTAGTTCTAATTATAGTTTTAGTGGTCCGACTAGTGGATATGTAAATAATACTTCGACATACTTCACAGTTACTCCTATTGGTTCTTATACTGGGACAATAACTATTACTCCGACAGGGTCAGGAAGTACGGGTCTTTCTCCAATAGTTTTGACATTCTTAAATTCATCTAATCCAGAAACTTTTACAATAACTCCAACTGTAATAGGTTCGATAATTTTAACTCCAACAAATGGTGGCGGATTAATAAATTCATCGGTTATTAATTACACAGTGAGTGAGGCCGATGTTACTGCTCCGGCAATTTCAATTATTCCTTCTGTGGTCTATGATACCTCAGCCTATGCCATATGGACTACAGACGATCTGTCTTCTAGCCGAGTTAATTATGGTCAGACAAATAGCTATGGGATATCTACTGAAGAAAAAGATATAATATCTAAAGTTACAAATCACATTGTTCTTCTTTCAAATTTAAACGCTTGTACGACTTATCATTATTATGTTTATTCTAAAAATAACTCAGGTCTTTCGGGGCAAAGTGTTGATAATACATTTCAAACTACTGGATGTTTCGTTTCAAGTAGTTCTTCTGGTTCATCTGGTGGGTCGAGATCTTTTCCACCAGTTTTTTCATTTCCACAAGTAAGCATTACTCCATCCGTGAAGCCCGTAATATTTTCTACTATTTCTGCAAACACAACAAAAATATCTTCTCCTGCTAATTCTTTGGAAGAAAATACAAAAAATTATATTTTTACTAAATCATTACAAGTAGGAACGAAAGGATATGATGTAAAAGAATTACAGAAGATTTTATTCGAGAAAGGATATTTAAAATCAGCGCCAAACGGTGTTTTCGGACCCGCGACATTAAGTGCTGTAAAAATATTTCAAAAGAAGCACAAACTTATTGCGACAGGTAATGTTGGTCCTGCAACTAGAGCTTTGTTAAATAAATAAATTACTCAATAAGTTTTTTAAATTCTTCCACCATCGGGACTTGTTCAGATTCAAGTCCATAATTTTCGGCAGTAAAATAGGCAGCAAAGTCAGCAATCGTTAAAGTGTTGAATATTTTATGAAAAATATTTTCACCTATTACTGGAATTTCATATGTTTGTAAATTTCTGTCCTTATATAGTTTTTGAATAATATTCATTCTTTGTATTATCTTTGGATGATCTTGATCATCATTTAAAAAGATAAAACAGAAATTTTCTGAAAGTTTTTTAGTAGTATCTTTTACATCAAAACCAGTCATCTCATTGTGATTTAATTCTGGTAAGACATTATAGAAAGCTGGAATTTTTCCAGTCTCATTAAATTTAATTTTCCAATTATAAGCCAAAGCCTTATTCTTTTCTGAAGCATAGATAACTGGAACAAAATTAATAATTTTTTGAGCTAAGTCTTTTCCTTTATCTTCAATCTTTTCGGGCATGAAAGTATCTTTAAGTTTTGTCATTTCACTTAAGGCAGTCTCATTTCCAATAATTTTTAAAAGACTTTTTAAATTTAAAGTTAGTGCTAAGCGAGGTTGAATCTGGAGATCAGGCATTTGTATATAAGGAATTTCTTTTTCTTTTGCAATTGCTAAAAGTTTACCTCCGACAGCGATGACGACTTGAGAGAGTCCCAATTTTTCAGCTTCAGTTTGTGCCTCAAGGACTTCTTCCGTATTTCCGGAATAAGAACTGAGAATTATTAGTCTATTTTCCATCTCTTCTTTTGGTAGTAGGGGAAGACCGTAACTTCTATGGATAATTACATCGATATTAGGGTCAATTAATTTCAATAAATCACCAGCCAAATGCGAGCCACCCATGCCGACAATAATATATTTTGAAAACTTCTTTAATTTATCTATATTTTTTATTTCAGGCTCAAAAGCAAATTGCCCAGCACTCGATTTTATCATTTCGTACATTGACATATTTTAAAAGGTTAATTAATAAATTTTTTTAACATTATAATTTTCCCATAATTATCAACTTTATACAAGTTTTAATTTTTACATAAAAAGAAGACAAAAGCATTACAATAATGTATTATGTGCTTAATGAAAATGAATAAAGAAAAAAAGAAGCTTGTATTTTTGGTGGGTGTTTTATTAATTCTTGCCGGTGTTATTTTTTTTGTAGCACATTCTATTGGCAATGTCGGTGTTTTGACTAAAGATGAAAATATAAAAGTTGAAAAAATAGAAACTACAACGACCCCAGTTGTTTTGCCTTTTGATACTGTTTTATATGATAAAAAAATGGAAGAGTTGGCAAATAATCCTATACCTCCAACACCAAAACCAATAATAAAAAAAGTAAGAGATCCAAAGACAGGCAAAATAACAGAAGTTACAATGCCAGCACCAGTCGTCACCCCTAAACCAAATATTTGGCCTGTTAAAGCCGTTTACCCGAACAAGGGAGCAATACTACCTTTCAATCGAGTGGTAGCTTATTATGGAAATTTATATTCTAAAAAAATGGGAGCACTTGGAGAATATCCTGAAGATGAAATGTTGGCAAGATTAAATGCTGAAGTAAAAAAATGGGAATTGGCAGATCCTACTACGCCAGTTATTTCAGCACTTCATTATGTAGCAGTCACTGCGCAGGGCACAGCGAGTGATGGTGGAAAATATATTTCACATATGCCTTTCAAAGAAATTGATAAAATTTTAAAAATGGCAGAAAAAGATCATGCTATCGTATTTTTGGATATTCAGGTAGGTTTTAGTAATTTGCAAACAGAACTTCCAAAATTAGAAAAATATTTAAAAATGCCTCAAGTTCACCTTGGTATTGATCCAGAGTTCTCTATGAAAGGGGATAAAAAGCCAGGTAAAGTAGTCGGTACTTTCGATGCAAGTGATGTAAATTTTGCAGCCGGATATTTAGCAAAATTAGTAAAAGAAAATAATCTGACCCCTAAAATTTTAATCGTACACCGTTACATTCAAAAAATGGTTACAAATTATCAAGATATTAAACCACTACCAGAAGTTCAAATTGTCATGGATATGGATGGTTGGGGAAATAAAGATAAAAAAATAACTACTTATAAGCAATTTATCTATAAAGAGCCTGTGCAATTTACTGGGTTTAAAATATTTTACAAAAATGATCTTCTGGAAAAAGGGACAACACTCTTTAAGCCAGAAGAATTAATGAAATTAAATCCACGACCAATCTATATTCAATATCAATAATTGTGATATAATCTTATTATGAAACAAGCACGATTAGACCAATTAGCAGACAGTATTTTTGCAATCGCCATGACGATTTTGGTATTTGAAATACGAGTACCTGAATTTTACGGTGCGGTTGACAACTATACTCTTATCAAATCACTTATTAGCTTATTCCCAATTTTCATTAGTTATCTTTTGGGTTTTTCACTTTTATTTACTTATTGGCGATCACAGCATTTTATCGCTTCCATCTTAGCTAAAAATATTGATACTAAATTTACCAATTTGAATGCAATATTTTTCTTTTTTATTGGGCTTGTTCCTTTTTCATCACACCTCTTAGGAAAATATAGTTATTCAGAGGTTTCAATTATTTTCTTTGCACTTAATATTGTGCTAATCGGAATTTCGCTTTTCCAAATGCGCCAATATGCAATAAAGTCTACTACGATAGAAAATATGCCTTTTACAAAATTGGAAAATGAACATGCCAATATGCACATCTGGTTTCCAATTATTGCTGCAATTGTGGCAGTAGTAGTTTCATTTTATAGTATTAATATAGCGCTTCTTTTCTTTACTCTCGCAATATTATTTAATTTATCGGACCATAGTACGAAGCTTACTTTTTCTTTCATTAATCTTTTTTTAAAGAAACCTCTAAAGTAATTTAATATAAAAAAAGAACCTTCATTCATAAAATGAGGGTTCTTTACAGTCTGATGTTTGTGAAATAAATGAATGAAGCCCACCAGATCGTTGCGATGAGGGAGATGATGGTTATCATCCAAATTATTTTTTTTCTTGAGACGCCTACCTTACTATGTAGCTCCAAGTATCGTACCATAAATAAAAATGGGTCGAAAATGATGATTGTCCCTGAGACTAGATTTTTTTTATCTACATAAAGTAAACCGATCATCAATCTCATTGTACTTTTTTTAACTTTTCCTTCTAAGATTATTATCAAACACATGACAATATTTTTAGATATCGTAAGCATTGTTTTCCAAAAAAATTCAGCCGCTGAGATAAAGATACTTCGTTCTCTTTTACTACCTAATATTATTATAAAAAGGTAATTGAGGAAAAGAGTAAAAATAAACATTATTCCTCCAGCAGTTAGTTCGTGTACTCGAGCGAATAAAAACGGTGTTAATATCCAGGAGTATAAGGTGACAATGACATGTCTGATAAGAGTAAGCTTGTCAGTCAAGCTTATTTTTCGCCGGATGAGGAAAAACATCTCCGGCAAGATCATAATTAGGAGTAGTGTTTTCATGTCCGGATTTGTTTTTTAAAGAACGACGATCGCTCTTTTTCTGCCTAAAGGATAGCATTTATAGAGGATTAATCAATTGAGAAGTAAATTATTCACAAATAATTTGACAATACCCCCAGGGGGTATATAATTGCATTATGAAAAATAATAAAGAGCAATTAATTCGAAGATTAAAAATAATTGAAGGGCAAGTGAGGGGATTACAAAAAATGATTGAGGAAGATATTTATTGTATTGATGTTATTACTCAGACTTCAGCTGTAAAGCAAGGGCTTTCGAATATTGAAGATAAATTAATGGAAGACCATCTTGGTTGCTGTTTAGTAAATCAAATAAAAAAAGGGCAAGTTGATAAAGCTACAAAAGAAATGTTAAAAGTTTATCAATTAAAAAGAAAATAAAAATGATTGATAAAACTTATAAAATTAAAGGCATGCACTGTGCTTCATGTGCTGGAATTATTGAAAAAACTTTCAAAAAAACTGAAGGGGTTTTGTTAGTGTCAGTGAATTATGGTAATGAATCGGCAAAAATTTCTTTTGATGAAACAAAAATTTCCAAAGAAGAACTTTCTAAACAAATTGAGCCGTTGGGGTATAGTCTTGTTTTAAATAATGTCGTTAATGAAAAAAAAGAAAATTCTGAATTAAAAGATACAAAGACAAAAATAATGACAGCAATACCAATTGCCGCAATAAGTATTCTTTTTATGGT
>JBAXFW010000020.1:0-12472 GCA_037139635.1 bacterium
AAGAAATTAAGGAGTTCACCAAGAAAGGGGTTAAATTTTTTAAGCAAAAAATTATATGCTTCTTCTTTTTCTGAAAGGAAAGACAACGCAACCACACATTTACTAAAAAAGAGTCCTGCGGAAGAATAGAAACTTTCTATTTGAACTGGGTCAAAATCATTTTTATTAATACTAAAAATTTCCACTTCTTTGGGTAGTGTTTTTATAAATTTTTCGTATGCCGCAATTTTCTTTTTTGTATCATCACCCGCAAAAAGATATATCATAATTAAAGTCTAACAACTTTTTTGTATTCTAGATATGGTGCCCCATATTTTCCAAGTAATATTTTTTCTTCTTTTTTAAGAAAAAAGGTTTTGCTAAACAAAAAAGCAAGTATTGCCGTCAACACGATAAAAAGAGCATTCGAGGCAATTCCAAAACCGGTAACTAAAAAAAGCATTCCCCAGTGAGTGGGTGTTCGGCTAAATTTATATGGCCCTTTCATAAATGTTTCTTTGGTTATATCATTTATGTTTAATTTTCTAGAAGTTTTCTGAGCTAAATAAATAAGAATACTACCTAAAAACATTATTAAAATACCAACATAAACAAATATAGGATTCTCAAAATACTTAAATTTAAAAATAAAATCTAAAATTACTCCTAATAAAAAAAACGAAAAGGTTAATAAATACGACTGAGCTAAAATCTCATGAACGCTCGTTTTTTTTTCTTTTTTATTTTCTTTTTCCATAATATAATTATACCCTTTTTGGTTATTTTTCAAAATATGTATGCTATTTAACTTGAGCTAAATTATCTCCGGAACCAAAATGTACTTGAAGTGGAATATCTGTTTGGTACTTCAAATATGACCTTTCAAGCACACCTTCCATGGCACCTTCAACTACCTTTTCTACTTTTTTTAAATCCTCTTCTTTCACTTCATACACGAGTTCGTCGTGAATCTGAAGCACTAAATGAGCTATTTCTTTTAAACCTGCTTTTTCTAAATCTTCATCAGCAAATCGAATAGCGAGCTTAATAATGTCAGCTGCTGTTCCTTGAATAGGAGCATTCGTCGCTGTCCGTTCTGCCATATTTTTTAAAAAAGGAAGTCTTGAATTTATATTTGGGAAATATCTACGTCTACCAAACATGGTTTCAGTATATGTATTTTTTATAGCGAACTCTTTAATACTTTCCAAGTAATCCCTTACTCCCGAGAATTGATTAAAATAATTATCATAAAACTTTTGAGCCTCTTCTCGAGTTCCACCCAAATTCTTCTTTAGAGCAGACACCCCCATGCCATAAATAATTCCAAAATTTATTATTTTTGCTTTGCGCCGCATTTCACTATCCACACTATCCATCGGTACGTTAAAAACAAAAGAAGCAACTCCAGTATGAGCATCTTTTTTTTCATGAAATATTTGAGTCATTTTTTTATCACCAGAAAGTATTGCAGCCACCCTTAATTCAATCTGACTATAATCAAATGCCACCAATTTATAACCACTTTGTGCAATAAAGCCACCCCGAATTTTTCTACCTAACTCTGTCTTAATTGGTAAGTTTTGTAAATTTGGATCTTGAGAAGAAAATCTACCGGTAGTAGTGCCGTTTTGTAAAAATTTAGCGTGAAGTCTACCATCTTCTCCTGTCATGTTTGGAATTACATCAATGTATGTTGAAAGCAATTTTTGTAACTCTCGATAAGCGAGTATTTCTTTTACTACTGGATTTTCATCTTCCAGCTCTTCTAGAACTGAAAGTTTGGTTGAAAAAGAACCACTGGCTCCCCTTTTTTTACCTGACTTCATCCCCATTTTTTCAAATAAAACTTCTCCTAGTTGTTTGGGAGAATTAATATTAAACTCAACGCCCGTCATAACATAAATTTTTTTAGTTAACTTATCTAACTCCTTATGATATTCCAGGGAAAGTTCAGTAAAATAGTTTTTATCAACTAAAATTCCATGTTCCTGCATTTCTTTAATAATTGGAATAATTGGTTTTTCAATTTCTTCAAATATCTTATCTAGATTCTTTTCTTTTAATTTTGAAAATATATATTCGTTCGCTTTTTGGAATTGGCTGGTTTTGGCATATAACAAAATATCCTCTTTTTGTGGATTTGGCACGTCAGAGTTAATAAGCCATAAAGCAATAGATGCTTCGTTTAATTTATTTATGTCTATTTCCTCACTAGATACTTCTACCGGTATTATATTTTTTCCACCAATATTTCCAAAAAAACTTTTTATCCTAGACAATAAACTCCTAAATTCAAATTTAATAAAAGTTTGTTCCACTTTATTTAAATCAGCTCCTTCCCAAAATGTCTTTTCGGGTAAGATAAAATTTATGGGCGCATCTCTTCTAATTTTTGCTAGTGTTTTTGAGAATAGTGCTTCTTCTTCGTTATTTTTTATCAATTCTAAAACCCTTGGACTAATTCCTTTTTTTGAAATAACACTTGAATCTTTTTTAAGTTGTTTATATATTTCTTCAATTGTTCCAAATTCCGCAATTAGTGTCGTCGCTGTTTTCTCTCCTATTCCCTTAATGCCAATAATATTGTCAGATGGGTCCCCACGAAGTCCTTTATAGTCTGGCAAAAGATCTGGCTTAAATTGAAAACGATTTAAAACTGCTTCTTCGTCATATAAAATCGTATCATTAATTCCTTTTTTTAAAGTATAAACTTGAACTTTTTTTCCATCGATTAATTGCATAGTATCCATATCACCAGAAGCAATAATAATATTTATATCTTTTTCTTTTTTCATTTTTTCAACGATAGTTCCGAGCACATCGTCCGCTTCAAAACCCGGAGCATCATAAATAGGAACGTTGAATGCAGCAAAAATTTCTCTAGACTTTATTAATTGACTTATAAGCGCTTCATCTGCTTTGGCCCGTCCAGCTTTATAAGCATCATATGCTTCGTGCCGAAACGTTTTTTGGGGTAAGTCATAACAAGCTATAATATAATCGGGCTTCAAATCAGTAATAATTTTCATTAACATACTCGAAAGACCATAAAGAGCTCCTGTTGGCTCCCCCTCAGACGACATAAACTCAGGCAGAGCATGATAGGCTCGATGAATTATGGCATGGGAGTCGAGTAATACTAGAAGTTTTGCTTTTTGTTTAGCCATAAAATGATTATAACATTTATATTTTTTTAAATAAAAAACCCTTGCTCGTAAGATGCAAGGGTATATTTTAAAAATAAACAATATCTTTGGGTCCCCAAATGGACTTAGGGGAATATTTATAAACCCTAAGATTAAAACCTTTGTTTATAAATATTTTTATGACACACAAATGGTCATTTTTGTCTTTTATAAAAAAAAGAGTTGATCCTTTTTCGCTTAAGGTATTTAAACCCAAACGGTTTCTTAGGCAAATTTGGCGAATATGCACCATAGTCAAGTGGTTGTAGATTTTGACATAAATTGCATCATCTACCAGCTCTTCTTCTGTAATTTTTTTTATCGGTGAATACCCATAAACAAAAATTTCCGGTGAGTCTGTTATCCTTTCTGGAAAAAGTTCAAACAAGTTTGGGTCCACATGTTCAAACATTAATCCTTCGGTAAAGAAAGTCCGTATTTCAACTTCCTCTTCTTTCTGAAGGAAATAAGATCCTTTTATTCTTTGAAGCGATCCCCCTACCATTAAGATAGAATCGTTAGTTTTTTCTTCCATATATTCTTTTTTTAAAATACAAAAATACTCTCTTTTGAAAAGTCGGACATAGCGAGAGACTTACTATATTCATAGTAAGTATAAAGGTTCTGAATGAAAAATCAAATTTTTATTTCAAAAACCCTTCCTCCCTCTTTTATGTGATCTATATGGATTTGATAATGCTTTTTTGGCAATGCTTTTTTTATTTGCTCTGGCCATTCAACAAAAATTAAATTTTCTTTATTTTTTATAATTTCATCCCAGCCAAGATGTGCTAACTCTTTTTCGTTTTTTAAACGATAAGCATCCATGTGAAAAAAATATTTAAAAACATTCTCTTTGGGTAACATGTATTTTTTTAATATCACAAAAGTTGGGCTATTTACTTTCCTTTTTATTTTTAAAATTTTGCCAATTGCTTGGGTAAAAGTAGTTTTTCCAGCACCTAAGTCTCCATACAAACCGACAACTGTGGCACCATTTTTTATTGGTTTTAATTTATTTATAAAATCTTTGGCAATTTCATTAGTATCCTCTATATTTTTTGAAACTTTCTTCATATTTAAATATTAACATATTTTTTATATACCCCCTCTTACACAAGGAGATATTTTGCAAATGAGGTGAATTTAAATTCAAAATAAGCTATAATTCTCTTATGACAACAGACTTTGACGATGAAAAACAAAAAAAACAACTGGACGACCTACATAAAGTAGAAGAAGAACAGTTGGTCCAAGTATTAGCTGAAGCTAAATATAATTTACCCTATGTTGATATGTCCCGAATTGGAGTAGACAGTGAAGCATTAAGAACAATCTCAGAAAAAGATGCTCGTGAGCTAAAAATAGGAGCATTTAAACTAACTGGAAAAAATCTTTTTATTGCATTACTTACTCCAACGAAAGATTTAATTTCAAAATTAAAAGAAGAAATGGAAAGAAAAAATTTAGTTCCTACTTTTTACATGGCTTCTCATGGGAGTTTAAATAAAATTTGGGAAAGATATCAAGAAATTTCTATGGCAGAAAGTTCTAAAGCTGGCGGAATCGATATTTCAGCTGAAATATTAAGAAACACAGCAAAAAATATTCATAAAATGCAGGATATTGAAAAATACATCAAAGAAGCAATTGAGGGAACTGCACAACATAAAATTTCACATATTCTTGAAATAATTTTAGCTGGTGGTATTGCCATCAAAGCTTCCGATATTCACATTGAGTCAGAGCAAGACCGTGGAAGGTTACGATTAAGACTCGATGGAGTCCTTCAAGATGTAATGTTTTTTAATCATGAAATTTATCATTTATTAAATTCACGAATCAAACTTTTGTCTGGCATGAAACTAACTTCAGTAGTTGCCCAAGATGGACGTTTTAGTATTGAAGAAGATAAAGCAGAAATAAGTATTCGTGCTTCAATGATTCCTGGTGCATACGGAGAATCTATTGTTATGAGAATCTTGGATCCAAAATCAATTCAGGGAAACCTAGAAGAATTCGGTATTGAGCCTTTCTTGTTTTCTATAATAGATGAAGAATTAAAAAAACCAAATGGTATGATCCTAATCACTGGACCTACTGGTTCCGGAAAAACCACCACCCTTTATGCTTTTTTACGTAAAATTTACTCTCCAGAAATAAAGATAATCACAATTGAAGATCCGATAGAATATCATCTTGCTGGTATTACTCAAACTCAAACTAATGAAGAAAAGGGTTATACATTTTTAGAAGGATTACGTTCAGCCTTAAGACAAGACCCAGATGTAGTAATGGTGGGAGAAATTCGAGATGCGGAAACTGCTAAAATTGCAGTTGAGTCTGCTCTAACTGGACACTTAGTTTTTTCAACCCTGCACACCAACAATGCAGCTGGAGTTATCCCCCGTTTAATTGACCTTGATGTAAATCCTAAAATTATGGTTTCTGCTCTTTCTCTTTCAATTGCTCAACGTTTAGTTCGTAAACTATGTGTTGTTTGTAAAAAAGAAAAAACTCCAACCGAGAAAGAAACAAAAATAATGAAAATTATTACGGACAGTATAAAAGAAGAAGGCAAAAGTCTTAAAAATTACAACATTGACCCAGACGCTTCGTTTAAACTTTATGAAGCGGTTGGCTGTGAGCAATGCAATATGACTGGATATAAAGGACGAGTGGGAATATTTGAAGCAATTAAAACAGATGAGGCAATTGAAAAAATAATAACCCTAAACCCAAGTGAAAGAGAAATAAAAAAAGTTGCCAAGACTCAAGGAATTCTCTCAATGCGCCAAGACGGCATGGTAAAAATAATCAATGGTGTTACTTCTTACGAAGAAGTGCAAAGTGTAGTTGATCTAACTGAAGAATAAAACAAAAAAAATAAGCTCCATCTCTGGAGCTTATTTTTTAGTAAAAGCATTAATCTCTAAACAATCCTTTCAAAGATAAACCTCAAAAGTAACAAGATCTTGAAGGATAACACCAGTAAATTAAAAATAAACCAGAACGTCCTACGTAAACTTATATAACCGATGGCTGATTGCTTAGAGATTAATGCCCTCAATGGGTCCCTTATCTCATGTACTAATTATACTATATCTAACCTCACGTAAATGATATAATGGGGATAGGCATGTGCATACCCTGTTAATAAATGTACTATCTAACGAGTATAGCATATTCAAAAACAAATGTCAAGTAAAAATACCCCAAAAAACAAAGAAGTCAAAATTGATAAAAATGAAAATCTAGATGATTCACATTTAGATCAAACATTGCGCCCCACTCGTTGGGATGAATATGTTGGCCAAAAACACATAAAGGATAATGTAAAAATACTTTTAAAAGCTGCAGAAGAAAGAGGTCACATTCCAGAACATATTCTTTTTTATGGTCCTCCAGGACTTGGTAAAACTACTTTGGCTCACTTAATTGCCCACGAAACTGGTAGACAAATGAAAATAACTTCTGGTCCAGCGATTGAAAAGGTTGGCGATCTAGCTTCAATTCTTACAAATTTATCTCCGGGTGATATTGTCTTTATAGATGAAATTCATCGATTAAATAAAATGGTTGAAGAAATTTTATATCCCGCAATGGAATCTGGTGTCTTAGATATTATTATTGGCAAAGGTCCGTCAGCTCGAACTATCCAATTAGACCTTCCCCCATTCACTTTGATTGCCGCGACAACAAGAGTCGCTTTAGTATCTTCTCCTCTGCGCTCTCGTTTTTCAGGTGGTGTTTTTCGACTTGAGTTTTATTCAAATGATGAAATAGCTGAAATTGTTAAAAGATCAAGCAAGCTACTGAATACTGAATTAGAAAAAGAAGGCCTTGATGAAATTGCTAAAAGAAGTCGCTTCACTCCTCGCACAGCCAATTATTTTTTAAAACGTTGTCGCGACTATGCCCAGGTGCACCCCGAAGGAAAGCAAGCCTCCTACGGGGCAGGTAAAAAAATTATTAGCAAAGAAAGTGTTAAAGGGGCTCTCGGAATGCTTGCAATTGATGAACTTGGTTTAAATAGTTCTGACCGAAAATTTTTAGAAATTTTAATAGAAAAATTTAAAGGTGGTCCCGTCGGATTAAAAACCATGGCCGCTGCAATGTCGGAAGAAGAAGCAACTCTCGAAGAAGTAGTAGAACCTTACCTAATCCAACTTGGTCTTTTAGAAAGAACAGCTCGAGGACGCGTGGCTACAGAAAAAGCCTACAATCATTTAGGTTTCGATATTCCAAAAAATTTACAAACTAAACTTTTATAATATGTCAGGACATAATAAATGGGCTCAAATTAAACACAAAAAAGCAATTACTGATTCAAAAAAAAGTAAAATCTTTTCTAAGCTTGCTCGATATATTTCTGTTGAAGCTAAACTTTCAAATGGTAAAGATTCCCCTGGTTTACGCGCGGCAATTGAAAAAGCTCGCAAGATAAATATGACCAATGATGTCATTGATCGCGCTATTAAAAAAGCATCTGAGTCGGGAGCACACATGGATAATATTATGTATGAAGCTTATGGCCCAGGTGGAGCAGGAATTATTATTGAAACACTTACTGATAGTAAAAATAGGACAGCCCAAGACATTAAACATATCTTAGTAAAAAATGGTTTTGTTTTGGCTGGCATTGGTTCTGTCACTTGGTCTTTTGAAAAAGAAATCACTCCAGAAGGATTAGTCTGGAAACCAAATATCTTTATACCCCTATCTGATGAAGATTTAATTCTTTTAGATAATTTGGTAGATGAGTTAGAAGAAAACGACGATGTACAAGATGTTTATACTAATGCAGAATAAAAAACATGATAATTTTAGGAATTGATCCAGGTTTTGAAAGACTTGGAATAGCCGTACTAGAAAAAGACAAAAAAAAAGATAAAATATTGTTTTCTGAATGTTTTAAAACATCAGCAACTTTAGATTTTTCTAAAAGACTTTCTTTAATTGGAGACGAAATTAGAAAAGTAATAAAAAAATATAAACCTGATGTTCTTTCAATTGAAACTTTATTTTTAACAACCAATCAAAAAACAGTTATGCATGTTGCTGAAGCCCGCGGGGTTGTGATATATGAATGTGCTAAAGCACATATGAAAATATTTGAAGCACCTCCTCCTCAAATAAAAATCGCAACAACGGGTTATGGAAAAGCAAACAAAGAGCAAGTTATGAAAATGGTAAAGCTCTTGGTTGATATTGATAACAACAAAAAATCTGATGATGAACTCGACGCAATAGCAGCTGCTATCACAGGATCAGCTCACCTTCGATAGTTATCCACAGTTTTAATATTTTTCTATTGCTTTACTCTTTGCGATTTGATAAAAATATAGCAAATAATAATTATTAAATTATTAATTGGTCGTTTTAATAAAATTTAAAATAATTCTAATGAGTTACGATGAAGATGAAGAAGTTATAAGCGATTCCGCTTTTAACCCAAACGATGATGGTGAATTGGACGATGATTCATTCGACGAACCGCTCGATGAGCCCGCCGATGAATTAAAGTTCGACGAAGAAGAACCAGAAACCGAAGCAGTCTAAATAAAAAAAATCCGCTTTGATAGCGGATTTTTTTTATTATTATTTTATTACTATTTTTACAAACCTCTTCTTTCCTAATTTAAGGATTAACTCTTTTGAAAGAGTCATGTTTTGATCAGTTATATTTTCTTTTTCAATTAAATTATGTACTGCTTTTCCTTCTACTAACCTTCTCCATTCTCCTTTTGAACTTAAAATTTTATTTTTTACTAAAACATCAGAAAGCATTTCTCCTTTTTCACTTTTTATTTCCTCTATTTCATCTGGAATTTCTTTTTTTGAAAAAACATTTTCCCAATTTTTCTGTGCTTCCTCGGCTTTCTTTTCTCCGTGGTAAATTTTTACTATTTCGTATGCTAGTTTCTTTTTTAAATCACGAGGATTAATTTTATTATTTTTTAAATCAATTTTTACTTGATTTATTTCTTCCATCTCTAAATAAGTACAATCAATAAACAATTGAGGAATATTTTCATCAGCTTGTGCCATTAGTTTTCCATACATATCGATATTTGTCTCATCTAAAAATACTCCTGTTCCCAAACTCTTAGACATCATTTTTTCTTTCGTAATTGGATTTTCTAAAAGTGTAGTAATAAAAACAAACTTTTCTTTGTTTTTTAACCTTTTTAAAAGTGTCCTTCCAGCTAAGGCATTAAATTTTTGATCGTTTCCACAAAGCTCCATATCCACATCCATTGCGACACTATCATAGCCCTGCATTAATGGATAAAAAAATTCGTGCATATATATAGGTTTATTATCTTTCATTCTTTTAACAAACATATCTCTTTCCAACATCTGTTGGACTGTAAAATTTGCAGATAATTCAATAATGTCTTTAAAAGACAGTTTCGATAACCAGTCGTGGTTGTACATAATTTTTACAGGATTTTTTTTGTCTTCCAAATCAACAATTGGTTTAATTTGCTTTAACCATGTTTTAATATTTTTTTTAATATCTTCCCTTGAAAGTTGTTTTCTGGTAGCGCTCTTGTCTGTTGGGTCACCAATAGAAGCAGTAAAATCACCGATCAAAAAGATTGCTTCGTGACCTAGTTTTCGCAGTCTCTCTAAGACCATATAATTAGTTGCATGTCCTATGTGCAATGAGGTTCCTGTTGGGTCAGTACCAATATAAAATCGTATTTTTTTACCAGAAAGCAAAACTTTTTTAAACTCTTCCTTAGAAGGTAAAATCTCAACAACACTCCTATTTAGGAGTTCGTCTATTCTTTTTTCGTCAGTAATTATCTTCATCCCGTTTAGAAGCAGGTCGTGGTCTATTAAAAATAGACCTTTTCCCGCCAAATTAATTTAAATAATAAAACCACATATCTCCCGGTAAAAAACTGCGACCGCGGCCTCTAACGGGATTCATGTATTGTATTATAACACTCAAAATCAAATATTTAAAATATCGAGCTCATCAGCCAATATTTTCTGGTATACTTAAAGATATGATAAAAAGATTAAAAAACAAAATTTTTTCAAAAAATTTATTAATGTTAGGGGCTGGAATTTTCATTTTTTTGTTTAGTGTCGGTATAATTTGGATTTCATCAATCAAGGTTCCGGACTTCCGGTCTTTTGGTGATCGTAAAGTAATTAACTCCACAAAAATATATGACCGCACTGGTGGAATAGTACTTTATGATATACATCAAGATGTAAAAAGAACTAGTATTCTTTTTGATGAAATGGGTTCAAATATTAAAAACGCAACGGTGGCGATAGAAGACTCTGAATTTTACAACCATAGTGGAATAAGAATCACTTCAATTATCAGAGCAACCGTTTGGGCAAAACTAACTGGTAAAAAAATTCAGGGTGGTTCAACCATTACCCAACAATTAGTAAAAAACACTTTATTAAATTCAAATGTAAGTCTTGGAAGAAAATTAAAAGAGTGGGTACTGGCTATCAAAATTGATCGCTCAATGACTAAAGAAAAAATACTAGAAGCTTATTTAAACGAAGTTCCTTATGGGGGTACTATTTATGGAATAAAAGAAGCAGCTAGAAATTATTTTGGTATAAACCCACAAGATTTATCCCTAGCCCAAGCAGCTTACCTTGCAGCTATTCCTCAATCACCAACCACCCTATCCCCTTATGGAAAAAATAAAGCAAAATTAGACGATCGAAAAAATTTAGTTTTATCAAGAATGCTAGATACTAAAGTAATTACAAAAGAACAATATGATAATGCTAAAAAAGAAATTGTAACTTTCTTACCTCAAGCAACTAGTGGTATTAAAGCTCCTCATTTTGTATTTTTTATAAAAGATTATTTAGAACAAAAATACGGAGCTGACCTTGTTGAAAACGGAGGCTTAAAAGTTACCACCACTCTTGATTATGACCTACAACAAAAAGGAGAACAAATCGTAAAAGAAGGAGCTCTTCAAAATGAAAAAGATTGGAATGGTTCCAATGCTTCTTTGATTGCCATCGACCCAAAAACTGGACAAATCCTAACCATGATCGGCTCCCGAGATTATTTTGATAAAAATATTGATGGAAATTTTAATGTATCGACAGCTAATCGCCAACCAGGATCTTCTTTTAAGCCTTTTATTTACGCCACAGCATTCACCAAGGGTTTTACACCAGACACAGTACTATTTG
The DNA here is from genome assembly GCA_037139635.1 of bacterium. Taxonomy (GTDB): domain Bacteria; phylum Patescibacteriota; class Minisyncoccia; order Phycocordibacterales; family UBA9973; genus UBA9973. The sequence goes on from JBAXFW010000020.1 coordinate 11,361, forward strand.
ATCTACCTACTGAATTTCAAACAACCTGTAACGCTTATGGCAAAGCTCTTCCTGGTCACAATCAAAGTGATTGTTACATGCCTGATGATTATGATGGAAAATTCCGTGGCCCAATGACCCTCCGAGATGCTCTTGCTCAATCAATAAACATCGTTGCAGTAAAATTATTTTATTTAGCCGGTCTTCCTGATTCACTAAAGACTGCTGAAAATATGGGTATTACCTCTTTGTCTGATATTAGTAGATATGGACTTACTTTAGTTATCGGAGGCGGTGAAGTTTCATTATTAGACATTACTTCTGCATATGGAGTTTTTGCAGACAATGGAATTAGAAATCCTTATGTTGGTATTTTAAAAATAGAAGACCAGAATGGAAAAGTTTTAGAAGAATACAATCCATCCCAACACGAAGTATTGTCAAAAAATGTCGCTTTAACAATATCGGATGTTTTATCTGACAATACTGCTCGCATTCCAACCTTTGGAGCAAATTCCCCATTAGTTGTTCCCGGTAGCACTGTGGCTGTAAAAACAGGTACTACAAACAACAATAAAGACGCATGGACAATAGGATACACTCCTTCAATTGTCGTTGGTGTCTGGGCTGGTAATAATGATAATAAACCTATGAAAAAAGGAGGTTCGGCTGTTGCAGGACCAATCTGGAATAAATTTATTACAGAAGCATTAAAAAAAGTTCCAAATGATAAATTTGAAAAACCAGATTTAAGTACTGATCCTACTAAAGTAAAGCCAACTCTCCGTGGTTTTTGGCAAGGTAATGAAAATTTTTTCATTGATAAAATATCTGGCAAACTAGCAACAGACTTAACACCTAAAGAAACACAAGTAGAAAAAGTTATAACTAATGTTCACTCAATTTTATATTGGGTAGATAAAGACAATATCTTAGGGCCTGCACCAACAAACCCTAGTGATAGTTCTCAATTTAGTCATTGGGAAATACCAATACAGAACTGGTGGGCACAAAATAAATATAAATACCCAATTACAACTTGGGCTGAAAAACCGTCATTATATGACGATGTGCATACAAATAATTCCAAACCAAATGTTTTAATCACTGAACCAAATACAACAACTATATAT
>JBAXFW010000021.1:0-12443 GCA_037139635.1 bacterium
CGGCTCATCATTCTTCTGGAAAAAAGTTCGAGCAAATGATAGAATAAGTGCACAACAATGATTTGGGTAAATAACCCTTATTTTTATTGCTTAAAAGGACTTGAACCCCGTCGCTCGCGAGCGATGGGGTTGACTTTTATATTTGAATATGCTATACTATAGTCATGTTTAATACAAATAATAAAAACTTAATATCTTTTAGTTTTGGAATATTAGCAGTAATTACATTAACTATTTTTACAGCGCCCACTAAGGCAAGTGCTAATTGTACATATTATGTAGAACATGGTTCAGAATTTGCCAATTGCACATATGATTCTATGAATCCAGGAGCAAGTGCAGCCGTAAATAATATAAACACTTATCAAAATACATACAATACAATTAATCCTGTACCATCGATCTCTTCTGTTACTCCAAATGGCACACAATTAAATTCCAATACCATGATTACTGTATATGGATATGGTTTTGTGCAAGGTTCAGTAGTTAGATGGAATGGCGCCGACCGTACGACTTCTTATATTGATTCTTCTACTCTACGAGCACAACTTAACTATTCTGATTTAAGCTATGGGGGAAATTATTTAATTACTGTATCAAACCCTGCCCCTGGTGGAGGATTATCTAATGCAGTTTCATTTACTGTAAACAATAATGTCGCAAGTACTACAATAAAAAACTCAAATACTACTTCAAAAACAAACACTGCAACTACTACAAAAAATACTACCTCAAATAATACAACAACAAACCAAGGAACAACAGCAGTCAACCAAGCAAGCGACCAAGCTGCCGGAGCATTGTTCGGATCAAATGCATTCTTACCTTCTAGTTTATTGCAATGGTTTTTCTTTATCATCCTAATTCTTCTCGCAGTCGTACTTTGGAGAAAACTTTATGTCAATGATGAAGAAAGAAGTAATACTCACTTAAAACACGCATAAAAATAACATTATAATTATTCAAAAAGTCAACCATATGGTTGACTTTTTGCTTTATATATGCTATACTTTTAATGTAAAAAGTACTTTGAAAAATGAATTTATTGATTTGTTTATTTTGAAGACCAGTCCCCTTTTGCTGGCCAACAGAATAAGCAAATCAATAAATAAATAAATCTAAAAACAAAAATCGGCCGTAGGAGGGCCATGGGAAATGAGCACACTAATATTTGGATTAATCGGATTAACAATTGGAGCTTTAATTTTAATAATTAAAGAATCAATCTACATGCCTGGGCCAAGAAAAATTCAGGCAATAATGAAATTCGACAAACTCTATGACATTATAGAGAATATTGAAGGAAAAAAAATTTACAAAGGTGAAAACCTCGCGAATGGAACTGAAAAATGGGACTTAATTGATGGAGACGACGAAAGACTACTTGGGAATATCCACTTTTTTTTATGGCCATTCTGTAAACTTTACACGTACCCTTTAACTTACACCAAAGAAAAAAATATTGGTGAGGAAGAAGAAGGAGACCTTGTTATTTGGAAGGATGATAAAACTAAAATGAGTATAATCTCACGCACGGGAATTTCGGATCACTTAGAATACCGAGTAGGTTATCCAACAATAAATTCAAACTTAGAAACCGAGGAATTAGCCCACATTAATACTTACACTAATAATATACTAGAGGTAAGGAATGCGGCAAAAGCATTCTTTGGTATTAAAAATTCACCTGAAATAGTTAAGGAAACATTACACGGTGGTTTACGTGGATTAGTGTCAAAAAAGAAATTACATGACCTTAATGAATACTCATCAGAGGAAAGAGGTAAGTTCAATACAGAAATGCAGGGACATTCGAATTTAGAAACACCGGACCAAACGAGCTTGCCGAGTATTGGTATGTATCTTTTTAAGTCTATTTTTAAAGACTTTAATCCCGCAGACAGTGTTGCAGAAAAATTAATGGAATCTTTTACGGCCGTCACTATTGCAGAAGAAACAGGAAAAGCAAAAGTCGTAGCTGCCCAAAAAGATGTAGAGGTGGCTACCGAAAAAGCAAAAGCCTATGAAATAGAGCAAGCACCCATCCTTAAATGGAAAAAGAAAAACCTGATAGATACTGGGCTTGCTCGCACAGATGCTGCTGGCAATATCATCGAATTATTACCAGATGCCAACACTAGAGTTGGAGCAGAGGCAATGAAAGAGTGGGCTAAGCTTACCGGCACACTCGTTATCGATAGTGGTACTGTTAATAAAATTTTCTCAATTCCAACACCAAACAAAAAGGAGGAAAACTAATGGAACAATTAATAAAATTTCTAGCGCTAATATGCTGTATTGCTCTTCCTTTAATATCATTACATTTTTACAGGAAAAGCAAAAACAAAAAAACATCAAAAATACAAACGACGACTGTTTCCACTACAAATACAAAAAAAAGTGGAAAAAGTTTTGGGTCAGTTGTCTCCAGTGTATTCTGGTGGATCATACTGATTGCGGTGGCTATAGGGCTTTTTGCTTGGGCATATGGAACAGTTGTTTCGCTCTTTAATCCTAAGGAAAAGTCTACCGAGAATCATGCCTCCTCTGCCCAAACAAATAACGGACAAGAAGGATTGGTCTTAATGTTTGATGGCTACACACCATGTAACCCACCAATTAACTACAAGTTCGAACTCGATACTCAAGGAGATCCAATTAATATGGATTTTCCGGGAGTATCAAATCCCATACACTATTCTGGCAAAGGTACGATCGACGTACCCCAAAGAACTAGTGGAAACGTTACGATAACTTCCGCAAACCCTGGCAAAGAAGCGAGGGTAAGAATATGGAAAGTCGTAAGACTATAATGACAAGAGCAAATGTAACAAACATTTGCTCTTTTTTTTACCCAAAAACAAAAAACTCTCACATTTGTGAGAGTTTTTTGAAATTTTTACTTTAGTTTGCTACTGGTAAATTAACTGTCCCATTTTCAGGATCTATTTGAGATTTTGGAACCCCAATTGTATTCAATATAATACTAAGAAGGGCCCAAACACTCATCATAATAGTTATACCAACAATTCCCCAAATCATATGCATTTTACCAGTTGTCTTTTTCTCTTCATTCTCTTGGTTTGAAATAAATTCAACAATACCATAAAGAAAAAAAAGTAAAGCTAAGGCAAAAAGAAATAATATAATTGGATTAATGATATGTTGATTAACTTTCATAATAAACTGATCAACATTTTCACTGGCATAAGCTATGTTTGTAGAAAATAAATCCATTTCGTTAAAAAATTAACAACCAGGAGTTCCAGTAACACAAGGTACTTCAAAACCAGCTCTATTGTTGTTTAATCCAAAAGTAGTTGTTACTATTCTTACCAATCCCCACATACCGACAATAACAACTAACCCGATGATGCCGTAAATAATCTTATCCTTTCCCTTTTTCTTTTGTTCCTCATCAGCACCTATCATGTAAGAGATTACTCCCCATACGAAAAATACTACACCTAAAACAATTAAAATTGGAATAAGTGTATTTAAAATTGTAGCAATTCTACAAATAATACCAGAAAGTGTTCCAATTTCTGGGTTTGCACAACCGACCTGTCCAGCAGTAACCTGAGCAAATCCTAAAACAGGAACAAGTAAACCTAAACTCGATAAAACAATTAATCTTTTTTTCATAATTCTTATAAAAAACTAATAATTAAACACGACCTAATAATTAATAATAACTTAAATAATTATACCATATAATAATTAAAGCAACATCTATCTTGATTTAACCTGTGGAATAAAATTTTCTATACCAAAGGTGTTTCTTAATATTCCGACTAAACCCCAAATGGAAACCATGACAACAAGAGCAATAATTCCCCAGATCATAAAATCTCTCCCTTTCGCTCTTTTTGATTCTTCATTGCTATTTATAACATATTGTATGACGCCCCAGACGAAGCTAGCTACAGCTAAAACAAAGAGTAAGGGAATTACTGATGAGCCGATTAAACAAGTCGCATAACTCAAAATATCACCTATTTTTTTAGCACCTACGCCTTGATAAACAGCAAAACAATTACCAGAAACACTACTCTGACTAGGACTCAAAACATTCGCAGGGTTTACAAAAGTCATTGTTTGACTTAGGTTAAATGTTTCTACTACAATCTTTACCAAACCCCACATACCGACAATAACAACTAAACCGATGATACCGTAAATAATCTTATCCTTTCCTTTTTTTTTGGCTTCTTCTTCGTCCTTAATCATGTACTGTACAACACCCCACACAAAGTATACTATTCCCAAAGCAACCATAACTGGAATAATCCTATTTAGAATTTCACTAAACTTACAAATAATATCTCCAATATTATTTATCTTAGCACTGCATGCATTGGTTATTGTCGTAGTTTGAGCAAAAGATAAAAACGGAAAAGAAACTATTGATAAAACTATGGCTATAAATATTTTTTTTAGTTTTTTCATTTAATATTTTTAAATTTATAATGTAAGCACTGTATCTTTAATAAGTAAAGCAATAGCCCATGAGCCCAACAAAATTGCTGCCCCAATCAAGGTATACAACAATGCATCTTTTGCTTTTCCAATTTTTTCTGAATTTCCTCTGGCTGCCACAAAAAGAAAACCACAATAAATAATAGCTAAAGCAATAATTGGTAATCCAATTTTTATTACGCCTACTAATACAGACTGGATGAGGTCAGTTAAGCTAGTAGCGCTTATTGGATTAATAATTGTAGTTGCCTTAGGATCAACTGGAGCATCTCCCTTTACTTCAGCAAAAGTTAAAACTGGCAACAGAACAATGCTTAATAATGAACCAAATAGAGCTATTTTTTTTACATTTTTCATAATAATATTTTTTTTCATATATTAATTATACACCAAACTAAAGCCCAAACCAATTTATCGTTGTATTATGACCCACTATTGATAATATCGTACTTACAATTAACCATGCAGCAGCAGCGATTACAAGCCCAATAGCAACATTAATAAAAACGTTCTTGGCCTTTGTTCTTTTTTCAGAAGCTCCAGCTGAAACAACTAACATAAATCCAGCATAAGCAAACATAATAGCGGCAATTGGTAAAACCATATACTTGAAAATAAAATCTATTACTTTATTTATCATTACAAGTAAATCACTAAAGCCACAACCATCAGGCCCACATTTTGCGACTAATCCATCGGCATTATTTGAAAGATCAGTCTTTGTTGAAGAACAAACACCTCCAGTATCAATACCCGTTTCATCTTGATTTTTAATACCATCACTACATGTGGCACCTCCTCCGGAACCATTAATACTAAAATTACTAGTACTTTCAACATCAACATTTGAAAGTGTTTTAAGAATTATTTTTCCAGTAGTAGCGCCATCAGGAACATTGACTACAATTGTCGCTTCCCCATTATTAAGTGTAAAATTTGTTGTTTCAGTCTCATTAAAAAGTATCTTAGTTACTGAGCCAAAACTCTGACCTGTAATTGTAACCATATCACCAATTTTTCCAGCCATAGGAGTGATGTTGTCTATTTTTACATTAGAAGAATTATCTTCCACAGTTACCTCTACAAGATAACTATTATGAGAACCAGCATCTCCTATTAATGTATAAACTACTGGATTAGAAAAATCTTGAGGCATAAGAGATGCCGGAGTTACCGTAGCACCACTAGTAACTTCAATCGTTGGCACTAAAGCGGTCACGTCAGTTCCAGCTGGAACTGATACATAAATTGTATGATTATTGATTGATCCTGACTCAGCAGGATTTAAACTATTAAAATCAAAAGAAGTAATAACATATGACTTAGTGGTAAAATCAATAGTTGCCAAAACATTTGCTGGAGTACTTAAATAAACTACCTTGGCTGTATACATTCCTCCTTCTGTTAAAGCAAAAAAATTACTTGAAGCTACGCCTGCAAAACTTGCTTGTGCCCCAGATGAAGAAAAATGATATAAGGGTGTTGTAGCACTAGTCGGATTGTTATCAACAGTAATAATAACTGGTGCTTGAGAAGTAAGCCCAGTTGCATTAAGAGTTACAGACGTTGAAGTAAGAGTTGATACATTACTTGTTGGACTTGTGTTCGCAATACTAAGTGCAACAGTGGCCAAAGACACTTTTGGCAAAATAAGAAAAGCCAGGAAGAATACTATTGAAAATATGTTAAGTATTTTTTTCATAAAATTATTTAATTAATAAAATATTAAGTTTCGCATCTGAATCTTTAATTGCGTCTAAGGTGGTCATATTATTAGAAAGAACATTTTCTATCATATTTCTAAAAATATTATCTGTGTCTGAAGTAGATGGATCGAGCCAACTTGTGGCAAATAATGCTGAAGAATAAAATATTGGAGTATAAGAATCTATTTGTTTAACTGCTAATAAATCACGTCTTGCGGGAACTGCTCCTACTGCTTTTGCATAACTACTAGCAAAATTACTTGTTGCCATAAGACTCGTAGCGGTAAAAGCAGTATTGAAATTCTTTGAGAAAGAAGATATCGCAATACCTGTGACATGAGAATAAGTTGATTTAACTGTTGAACCTTTTATTTGAGGAATAGGTGCCACTGAAAAATTTTCATTTGGGTTTTTATTTACTAAAGTATTAAGTTCACTTGCAAAACCAAAATAAAAAGCCAAATCCTCAGCACTAAATGCATCTTGAGAATTTTTTAAAGACCGATTCCAAGAATAAACATCTTTTAAAGGATCAGAAAAATCAGTATAAAATTTTAAAGTAGGACTCAAGTCTCCCTTAATATTGTCAGCCTGTAATGCTGAAGAAAAAGATCCATTTTTTTCTACTACAATGGAGTTTCCAAGTTGCATAAAAAGAGTAGTTAAAATATCTTTTGCATTTAAAATATTTGAAAATTGCCCCAAGGCTACTGTACTTTTTATTATTTTATTTGAATTATCTTTTTTTGTTAAAGTTGGCACTAATCCTTGAAATTCATCCCAAGTAGCTGGAGGATATACAATATTATTTGCATCGAGAATACTTCGATTGTAATACATGACAAGTGGATCTATTACCATCGGGAAAGCAATTAAACCATCACTTGTCAAAAAGACCTCTCCTGCTCTTGCAAAATTATTTTTAAATGAAGCTAAAGGATAACTAGTATATGGAATTTTATAAATTTTATTACTGTATTTATAAGCTAATTTATCTGTCACAAAAAACATATCAGGTCCAGTGCCTGTTGCCAATGCCTCCAATAAATCACGATCAAATGTTTCAGGAAATTTTTGAACATATTTTACGATAAAAGTAGGATTTGCTTTATTAAAATCATCCAACGCTTGAGAAATTGCTTGAGAACTATCAGTACCCCACAATACTACGGTTCCAAGAGAACCATCGCTGGTCGTATCATTACCAAATTTTATTACTCCAGCAAAAACTAAAACTCCTAAAATACCCGCTGCAATAAAAACTACGATTAATATTATTTGAAAATTTCCTTTCATATATTTTTATTTTACGAAATCATGCCGCGCAACTGTCTATTAAAGCGTGGCGCTATTTATTAATATCATACCATAATGATGTTCCCCGGCTTCAATTTCCCGCTCTTGTATAAATCCTTTTTTGTTAAATAATTCTATAGCTCTTTCTTTTGATATAATTCTCTCTTTTTTAGGACCAACAAAAGAAGAATCGGACCAATCTACCAACAAAACTCTTCCATCTTTTTTTAAAATTCTTTTTATTTCTAAAATAAATTTCTCTTTATCTTCAACTTGAAATAAAATGTTTGAAACAATTGCGACATCGATAACTCCATCTTTTATTTTAGTACCGCCAATTTTTTCTACATTACCCCAAAAACATTCTATATTGTGCAAATGAGCCTCTTTTGCTTTATCTTTAATGGTAATTACATAATCTTTAATTACTTCTACTGCATAAACTTTTCCATTTGGAACCAAAGCTCCAGCAGCAATAGAATAAAAACCAGTCCCTGCTCCTAGGTCTGCGACAATCATATCTTCTCTTAATCCAAGTTGTTTTAAATTTTTTATAGGATCAGAAAACATGGTTTAATTATAACACTAAATATACATTACACACATGCAAGAGACGCGATTCCATCACCTGCGCGAAGACGCATGATCGTCACTCCTTGAGTCTGTCGGCCCAGAGATGGAATATCTTTCAAAGCAGTACGAATTACTTGTCCTTTTTTTGACATTGCAATTAATTCTTCTTCTTCACCAGTCAAGACTTTGGCTACGATTAACTTTCCAGTCTTTGGAGTTACTTTTGCAGTTTTAATTCCTGAACCACCTCTCTTCTGAACTTTATATTCTTTCAAAACTGTTTTTTTACCAAAACCATTAGCGCTCATGGTCAAGAAAAATCCATCTTTTTTATCTTTCTTAATTACATCAACTGCAATAACTTCATCAGCTTTGCCAATTTTTACTCCACGAACTCCTCCTGCAGTACGTCCCATCTCTCTTATGTCGCCTTCTTTAAATCGAATAGACTGTCCTCCAGCTGTTGCAACCATTACTTCATCTCCTTTATCAGTAAGTAAGGCTGAGATCAATTCATCACCCTTGTCCAATCGAATAGAAATAATTCCACTTCGACGAACATCCTTAAAGCTCTCTCCAGCCATTTTTTTAGCAGTACCATTTTTAGTTACTAACATTAATGAAATCGGTGTTTTTTTCATTTCTTTCGGCATTGGTAAAATGGAAGTTACTTTTTCATCTCCACCAAGCGACAAGAAATTCATAATTGATTTTCCTTTAGTTGCACGACGCCCCTCAGGTATATCATACATTTTCATCTGATATGCTTTTCCTAAATTGGTAAAGAATAATAAATCACTATGAGTTGAACCGGAAACAAGTTTCGTGACAAAGTCTTCTTCTTTTGTTTCAAGATCGACTACTCCGACTCCACCTCTTTTCTGAGCACGATACTCAGTTGGATCAGTTCGCTTAACATAACCACCAGCCGTAAAGACGAGCATCGTTTCTTCTTCTGGAATTAAATCTTCATCATTAATTTCTTTTACTCCCCCTTTAACAATTTTTGTCCTGCGTTCATCTGCATACTTTTCACTTACTTCAGCCAATTCAGTGGAAATTATTTTTAACATTCTTTTTGGGCTTGCCAAAATCTCCTTTATTTCCTTGATAAAATCCTGTTTTTCCTTTAATTCATTTTCAACATTTTTCCTTTCAAGTCCTGCCAACTTCTGCAATTTCATTTCCAAAATTGCTGTCGCTTGTAAATCAGAAAACTTAAATTCTTTCATCAAATTGACTTTTGCCGTGGCAGTATCTTTTGATCCACGAATTACAGTAATGACTCGATCAATTTTATCTAAAGCTTTTTTGAGACCCAATAAAATATGTTCTCTCTCTTCTGCTTTTCTTAATTCATATTGTGATCTCCTCTTAACAACATCTTTTCTATGTGCAATAAATTCTAACAAAATTGATTTTAAAGAAAGTGTTTGTGGCACTCCATCAACGAGCGCTACCATATTGAAATTAAAATTTTGTTCTAACTGACTATTTTTATAAATATAATTTAAAACTTTTTCTGGGTGTGCTCCATTCTTAAGATCAATAACAATTCGAATATCCCGAGCAGATTCATCTCGCAAACCCTTGATACCTTCTAATTTTTTTTCTTGCACGAGCTGTGCAATAGACATTATCAAGTTTGCTTTATTTACTCGGAAAGGAATTGAGGTAATAATAATCTGAAACATTCCTCCTTTTGTTTCAATTATTTCTGCTTCTCCACGACAAACAACACCCCCTCTCCCTGTAGAGTAAGCGTGTAGCATATCTTTATAACCATAAGCAATACCTCCAATAGGAAAATCGGGACCTTTCACAAACTGCATTAAATCTTCAGTACTAGCATCTTCATTTTCTATTAAACACTGTGTAGCATCTAATACTTCTTTCAAATTATGGGAAGGAATATTTGTCGCCATACCAACAGCAATACCAAGTGTTCCGTTTAATAGAAGTGTCGGCACCATCGAAGGTAATACAGTAGGTTCATTTCTTGTTTGGTCATAGTTCGGACGAAAAATAACTGTCTCTTTTTCCAAGTCTTGCAAAAGAATTGAAGAAATTTTTGACATTTTTGCTTCAGTATAACGCATTGCCGCAGCAGAGTCTCCGTCTATCGAACCAAAGTTTCCTTGACCCAATACTAAAGGATAGCGATAAGAAAATTCTTGAGCCATACCAACCATAGTGTCATAAACAGCCACATCTCCATGTGGATGATATTTTCCTAAAACATCTCCCACAATAGCAGCTGATTTTCGAAAACGAGCAGATGCAGTAAGCCCCATTTCATTCATGCCAAATAAAATTCTTCGGTGTACAGGCTTTAAACCATCCCTTACATCCGGTAAGGCGCGTTGTGTGATAACTGACATAGCATAAGCGAGATATGACTCCTTCATCTCTCCTACGATGCCAACTGGTATTATTCCGTCTTTTCGAATTGGGACTTCTTCAATTACTTCGTTTTTCTTTGCCATAAATTATTGATTTTGGGTATCAGTTGTGTTTGTACCTTTAATGCTATTAAATCCTCCGACTAAATTATCTTTCAAAACCGAAAAAGGTTTTAAGTCTTGTTTAATTTTTACTTTTGTATCTGGATTTGAAATACTTTTTCCTAAAGAAAGAGTCCAAAGTGCTACTAAAAAAAGAGCTAGGATAAATGTAGTAATATGTAAAATATGTCTTCTCTCTTCTTCACTACGATTTTTTAATTTGTGAATTATTTTCTTCATAATATTTCTTCGCTTTTTGCGAAAATTATATTGCTTTTAATACTACTACCTCACTTTCTTTACCATCTAAATCTTTTCTCTTTAAAGTAAGCTTATCGACAACCTCTGCTTTTTCTTCTCCTAACTCTTTCAAAAATGCCTTCAAAGAAGTTTCATCATAGTCCATTGGAATAATCATTTTTGGCTCAAGTGAAGACGCAAGCTTGGCTGAATCTTTAACATCAAGGGAACCATTCTCTTTAGCATTTTTACCATCAACTGGAATAAAAAGAATATCAGGCTCTTCTATTGCCTCACGTGCTTCTTTATTCAACTCAATAGAAGAAAGAGCGCCAAGGAACACAATATCAATACCATCAACTGTAAGACAATAAATACTATTAATATAATTTTTACCAGCAATATTAGCAGAAGACATTACTCCTTTCACAAAAATTTCTTTTACTTCATAGTCCCCAGGTCCTGAAATAATAAATGGTACTCTATCCCCATGTGAAATCTGATCTACGCCATTGTAATCTTGGTGATTAGTAGTAATGAGGCCTATGTCTGCTCCAAATTTAGCAGAAATTCCTGTCTTAGAATTTTTACTAACAGGGTTAAAAGCAATAGCCATATCACCTTGAGTAATCTTAAAAAATTGTTTTCCGAAATATGTGATTATCATTACTTATATTATACCAAATTTAGAAATAAAACACATCTATTATTTATAATAATATTGAATTTTAATGCTTGTTATTTTTTCAAATGTGTGGTAATTTGAAGATAATTAAATTTGTTATTCACATTTTAAAAAAGGAGGTCGAAGTGAAAAAAGTGTTTTTAATTAGCAGTTCTCGATATCAAGGCGGCAAATTCTGGGGACATTGTCTTCGTGGTTTAAAAGATTTTTTGGGACCAGCGGTCAAAGAAAAGAAGAAAATTGTGTTTATTCCATACGCAAAAGCAGACGGAGACTATGATAGTTATACAAAAATGGTTTCCGAACCATTTGCCGAACTGGGATACGATCTGGTGGATATAAATTCATATCCTGCCAGGGACTGTTTTTCTGATCCTACCGTGGTTGCTATTTGTATTGGAGGTGGAAATACGTGGGCATTAACATACTGGCTCCATGAACACGATCTCCTTCTTCGTATCATGGGTAAAGTATATTCCGGCGAATGGAAGTACGTAAGTGCAAGCGCTGGGACTGTCGTTGCCTGTCAAAGCATGATGACAACAAACGACATGGCCCCGGTTATTCCGAAAAGTGACAAAACACTGGATCTGGTTCCTTTCCAGATCAATCCTCACTTTGTGCCAGGTTCACTCATGCCAGGCCACATGGGAGAAACACGTGAAGAAAGAATATCACAGGTTCTCACGTGGAATCCCGACTGGACTGTTGTTGGCTTGCCTGAAGGATGCTGGATTGATGGCGAAGGAGATAATTATATTCTGTGCGGAACGGGCCAAGCCGTGATTTTCCGCAAAGACGGAAACAATTCGATCTGGCTGCCGGGCGAATCATTTGACCCCGTTGGTATGCTGTAGAATTTTGATTATCGTATTAAGGAGTTTGCTTTCTCAAGCAAACTCCTTTTTTTATTTCCTTGCAATTTTTGGGAATTGTAGTAGTATTCTAAATGTTAGT